>JAFCZU010000391.1 GCA_019314185.1 Deltaproteobacteria bacterium
AGCAAGCGCTGAAAATTAACCCACGTTTTGTCGATGCTCACAACAATCTGGGTATCTGCTATTTTGACAAAGGAAAGATAGACAAGGCTATTTCCCAGTTTCAACATGCCTTAAGGATTAATTCCAATCATGCAGATGCCCATTACAACCTTGGAGTTGCATATGGGTCAAAAGGAAAATATGATATGGCTTTTAAAGAGATGAGGATTGCCAGGAGACTTAATTCAGGCCAACAATGGAAAAAGATCTCAGGGGGGATAAAGGGAGAAAAAGGATCAGTTCTTACTCATCCGTAGAGCAGAAAGCAAATGCAATATATGAAAGCAACGAAATTGAAGTTACATTTTGAATTACTTGTAGTTGTAAGTTTGGTAATGGTTTTCGGCTTCATTACCCACCAGCGAAATTTTGTCTGGAAGGATGATTTTAGCTTCTGGTCGGATGCGGTCATAAAATCTCCTGACAAGTACAGACCTCGCCACAACCTGGGATTGGTCTATTCTCGCGCAGAACAATACGATCTTGCACTGGAGGAATATGGGGAGGCGCTGAGGGCTATGCCTGCCTCGTCCAAGACCCATGTGAACATTGGCCGTGTCCATGAAAAGATGGGGCAAAATGAATTGGCCATAGCCAAGTACAAAAAAGCGCTGGAAATCGACCCCTATGACTACAAGGCATATACCAGCTTGGGAGAGATATACAATAAGAAGGGGTTTGTCGATATGGCGGTTAGTATGTACAAGCAGGCAATAAAGATAAATCCGCTTTACATTAATGCCCGAAAGGCCATTGGGAATGCATATTTGAATAAAAGACTCATAAACTTGGCTGTGAAAGAGTATATAACAATTTTGCAGATCGACTCTGACAATGCCTCGGTTCATTATAATCTCGGTATTGCTTATGACGAAACGAGACAATTAAAAAAGGCCATTATCCAATACCAAAAAGCTATCGATATTAAACCTGAATATCCTGAGGCTTCGTCCAATCTGGGCATCATATACGGCAAAATGGGATTACTGGACCAGTCAATTCAACAGTTGAACATGTCTTTGGATATTAATCCTCGTGATCCGATAACCATGTTTAACCTGGCGTTGGCATACGAACAGTTGGCAAAGAAGAAAGAGCAAAGATCTGAGGGCAAAGAGCTGAGAGTTAAGGCTGTTCGGACGTACGAAAAGGTTCTCAAAGTTGATCCCCGGAATGTTCAGGCCAGGGAGAGGCTCCGTGAGTTGCGAGCAAAGAGGTGAGAGCAGAGAGCAGCGGAGAGCTAAGAGCGGAGAGCAAGGAGCAAGGAGCGAAGAGCTAAGATCTGAGAGTTGAAAGAAAAAAACTGGGATGAGACTAAATCTATATATTGAATTTCTAATTGTAACAGGCCTAGTGGTGGTATGCGGCTTTGCCGCCTTTCAGCGTAATTTTATCTGGCAAGATGATCTTACATTATGGGAAGATGTGGTCGAAAAATCCCCGAATAAAGCAAGGACGCATAACGCAATCGGTATGTATTACTATAAAAGGCAAAAACCTGATAAGGCAATCCCCTTTTTTCAGCAAAGTCTTTTTCTGCGGTCCGAGTATGGAATCGGTCACAACAACCTCGGACTTTGTTTTCTGGCAAGGGGCCAGATAGATCAAGCGATAGAGGAGTTCAAACTGGCAATAAAGACCAAGCCCCTCAATGGCATGTGGCACGTTAACCTGGGAATTGCCTATTGGAAAAAGGGGCTGCATGAACTGGCTAACAAAGAGATAGGGTTCGGGAAAGCCTTGAGAAGAAGGCATAAACAAGGATAGTAGAGAGTACCCGTAAGGCAAAACCTTTTAACATATATAACAAAAAAATAGGGTTCGAGACTTAACTCCCGAACCCTATTTTATAGATTTATAGAAAAGATAAACAGTTTAACATTAAAGTCGCTTAACGCTGCTTGTTATGACATCCGAGGCAACCGTATTCCGCAGCACTGTTCCCAGCACTTTGGGTGCTATATGCCCACCTCAAAAGATCAGCATTTTCAGTGCCGTGTGCCCTGTGGCATGAAAGACAGATCACCCTTTTGGCAGTTATATCGAATGATGCATCATCATAACCAACAGGATTTTGTTTGTAATCATTCCCATCCGGAGTATAAGTAGTGCTACCTATATCCCATGACGTGGGAATAGCTATGTCTGTTGGGTGTCTGATCCACGCACCACTACTGCCGGCATCATCAGAAGTTCCGCTCTCGTTATGAAAATCACCATGGCATTTTGCACACAATTCGCTAATGCTCGGATCACTTACTCCGGCGCTATAAAGATTCACATTCTGGGTGGAGCCAACTGTTGTTACAACCTCTGTGGCAGGAGTTGTGATGATAAGCTCTTCATAATCTGCTGCACCGTAACCGATAACGTCAGTGCCACCAACAGATAATATACGGTAGGCTCCTGTAGGATTATGATGCCCGCCGCTGATGGCTGCCATATTATCCGTGTCAGTCTCATTTCCATGACAGCCGTTTAAACCTGCACAACTTAAACCAGTTGTGCCATCATAAAAGGAACCGGTTTCAATGCCAGCCGGGTCATTTGTGTTTCCTATGCCATGATGATTATCATCATTGTTACCAGTACCAGCAGTTGCTGGAAAGAAACCGCCGGCAAGGCAAAGGTCATCAGAGAAAGCACTAGTTGATGAGTTAACATAAGGAAAGTCAGTAGTGTCGTCTAACGGATCAGAAGTGCCTGTATGGCACCCCATGCAGCTTCCCCTCACCAATGCGCTATTTGCCCCCGTCTCATCTCCAAAAGTGGCCATCTCAGCGCCACCTTGGCTGTTGTGCATGGTGTGGCAGTCCACGCAGGGACCGGTTACCGCTGCATAGCCTGTCCCACAAAAGAGAGCAATCATTGCGACACACGCTATCATAATTGTCAGAGTTAACATTTTTTTCTTCATTTTTTATACCTCCTTTTGAGACCTTTATAAAAAACGGCCACTAAAAACATTTCTTTTTTAGAAGTAATATATATTATACTAATATTTTGAATAAAATAAATCAAGCAAAAAATATTAGGTTAAAAGGTTTTCTTTTGTTTTATTAAATACGCAAGTTCTGTACCAAAAGGGTTTGCGGTTCAGCCTTCAGCTTGTTTGCCTGAGCAGCTAACCTGTTTATTTACTTAAAACAAAATCTTGTTTATCCTGTTATCCTGTCAATTTTTTTCAAATGGCTAAAAAGTTACAAAAATTGTAACTTTTTCTGACAAATTTTGACAGTTTAATTCTTTTCAAGATTCAGGATTCAGAGATCAGCGGTTAGAGATCAGAAGTCAGAGATCAGAAGTCAGAAAACCGTGAACTGTAAACCATGGCTACAAATTCTATCCCCCTGTATCCTTCTTCGTATGGCAGGCAAAGCAGCCTGTGGTATTGGAGCCGCCACCTGCATTCATCCCGCTATAATCCCACCTTAACAGATCATCATACGGACTTCCATGCGGCCTGTGGCAGGATAAACACATGACCATGTCTGTGCCAAGGGTGACGTTACTACTTACCGCGG
>JAFCZU010000059.1 GCA_019314185.1 Deltaproteobacteria bacterium
CACGTAAGATTTTCAATTTAAATTCTCGTGTATATGTTCGTCTTATTTTCATACGTACACCCCAAAGGTTTTTATTGCTTAACTAAATGTCCGTTATTTGGGGTGCACTCCAACATACTTGCAAAATCCTATGTAATTGCATAGAAATCCTGCTAAAATCTCAGATTTACTTCACTTTGTGTGTAAAAGATGAAGTAATAGTTCACAGTCGTGGTTATGAATGGCAAGTAGAATAGCGTTATAATGGACTGCACCCCTCAAAGTGGACAAATAGTTAAGCTATGTTCACTGTGAGGGGTGCAGTCCAGTTACGATTTGTTCTTTTTATGTTTATCCAAAACTTTGATTTTCTTATTTTTTGGATAGGCTCTTAGTCGTAGCTACAATTGATTTGCATCCAGAGGGGGGTTTCTTGTTAAAATAATATATAAAATTTTTACATTCTATTGATTAGTATTACAACTGTTTTTCCACCAATATACACCGGGAAGCATCCTCTATATGTCTAAAAACATGTTCTCCGTTATAGGTAAAGGCCTTATATTCGATTACATATTTATTTTGAAAACCAAGCTTATCAAGAAGTATATGCTGCGAAACTGATCCTGTGGCCTCTCCAATAGCCCTTGAAAAGTTTTTTAATTTTGCTAATGTAAGGTTCTCTTCAATTAATGTTGTAACAATGTTCTTGCCTTCGTATTGTTTACTCACTCCTCCCATGAACAGGCGAAGAACATTTTCCTCATTTACCGTAACGGACTTTTTGTATTCTTCATCCAATGTATCCAGTAATGCCATAATGGGATGAAACTTTTCATGAATCGTTTCAATCCCCTCCGGTGGTTCTGATGCAAGATTTTCTGATATGAGAAATCCTATGACATTACCTGACACAGTATCTTTTGCGATAACCGATAATCTATCCTTTATCGCTTTTTTGCAATACATTTCGGCAAACGGGTAAAACTCATCAGGAGTAATTCTAAGGGCTTTAGTCATCGGTTCAGCTCGTGGAAAAGCATCAATAATACAGGCAATTGTCTGTTCCAGATCACCTGGCTGCATTATTTCATGACGGATTCCTTCTTTTTCTGCAAGTAAATTCAACTTTTTTTCAGGCACAGCATAACCCCCTCTCAGGTTCAGACCCACGTATTTTAAATTTGTTACTATTGAGAAATGCACTTCACCCCTAATTTTGTATCCTCTTACACGTTATATAACCTTTTTGCAAGTGAAAAAGTGCCGGTGGCACTACAGAACCGCAGGTCGTGGCCGTTCCCGCACACATCACGCTATCTGTTCTGCCCCAGTAAATCTTCACGGTACCATCATCTTCCAAAACAGCTTCGCAGGTGAACACCACATTGGGAACAAAGGGTGAAATAAGAAATCACAGAAGATAGCCAGCTGGAATTGACCAGGACCAGGGATATCATGATTAGGGAGACAGATTATGAGAGCAGCTCTTCAGGCCTGCATGCAACTGTGATCCTCTGGCTGCCAGGATCCCCCTACAGCTGTACTGCACGCTTGCAAGAGCTTACAGAGATGTGACCATAGAGAGGGGTGTATAATAAACCTTAGCGTGTATTTTCGCATGAATGGCCGTGATACCCTTGATACCCTTATTCCTCCTTAAATTACCAACGACCCTTCTTGAAGGACTTCATAACCGATCGCGGCCTAGCCTTTAGCTCGGAGAACGGAGCGGTCGAGGCTTTTTCTTCATGTTCTATTACACACCTCATCCAAAAAGTGCCTTCATTATCGACATCAATGCCATGGATTTCGTGCTCAAAGCCGGGGAAGTACTGGCTGAAATCCTGAAGTTTGAGCAGTAACTGGATGTGCGGGTCTCCTAAGCGCTCTCCAGGCATCAGGATGGGAATGCCGGGTGGATAAGGCACCAGCATATGCCCAGATATCCGGTCTGCAGCCTCTGAGACTTTTACCGACTTAGTTTGGTAACGCACTAGCTTCTGGTAGGTTTCGGCAGGTGAAAAAACGGCGTCAGGAATGAAATCGCATGCTTTGTGGAGGAGATTCGGCAGTTCCAAGTCGACCATTTTGGTATGCATCTTTTGGCAGAGGTCTTTTAGGGTCATGGGCGTCCCGTCCGGGTTCGAGCTATAGCTCTCAGGAAACTCGGCAGTCAGTTCCGGCAACACCTCAGAGATGGTAGCATCTCCATCGTAGAGACGATTGAATTCGATCAAGGCTTCGAGAAGAGTTCCCCACTTGCCTTTGCTGGACCCTACCGAAAAGAGAACGAGCACTGTATAGTCGCCGGTCCTGGCAATCTCGATCCGACGTGAGTCGAGGAAGCGCGTGAGGATAGCCCCCGGAATTCCCCACTCTGATATACGGCCCTGCGGATCGACACCGGGGCAGAGAATCGTCACCTTGGTCGGGTCGAGCATGCAGTAACCATCAGAGACGACATCGCCTTCGAATCCATGCCAGGCATCACCAAGTTTCAGCGTCCAGCAGGACGGATCACTTGCCAGCAATTCATCAGGCGCATCCTCGAAGTCGTAGGGTTCCCCTGTGGCTGGATTGATTACATTCACTCGATCGGGCTGATAACAACCAAAAAACCAGTCATATTGCTTGGCTACCCAAGCGATCGCTTTGCGAAGTCCTATGGCATCCAAAACAGTTTCGTGCATCATTGTGGGGCCACCAGGCTCGTCCATCATAGAAGTGGCCACGTCGATGGAGGCAATCATGGGATAGAAGGGTGAGGTCGTCCCATGCATCATGAATGCCTCGTTGAACTGATCAAACTCCAGGTCCGCACGTTTAGGATTCACCTTTACGTGAATCATCGAGGCCATCGAGAAAGCGGGAAGCATCTTGTGTGTTGACTGCACAGCAAAGAGCGTTGGCAGATCCCTGTCCTTCGGCACGCCATTTACGTCTAAGTCGTAAGGCACTCCCATGGCGAAGCGACCTTGATAGAGGGGATGGAACTTGGCGTAGGCGTACCAAGCCTCATCGAAATGAACTCGAGGCACGCTTTTAGCCAGCAGCTTCACTATACGATCCACGTCATAACAGAAGCCGTCGTAGGTGCAGTTTGTAACCACTGCGTAGGAAGGTTCCTTAGATACTGCGCCAGCGTTGAGAGGACTCTTCTCGATCAGGTCGCTGATATAAGCGGGCTTAAAGCAGGCCGGAGGTATGAGTCCTATCATGCCGTAGCCGTTGCGTGTGGGCTTAAGGTACACCGGCCTCGCCCTGCTGATGGTCAGCCCGTGGTTAAGCGACTTGTGGCAGTTCCTATCGGCAATCACCATCTCTTCTGCGCCAATAGCACCCTGGCAGACGATTCTGTTCGAGGCCGATGATCCGCCGAGGACGTAGAAGGTCCACTTTGCCCCGAATATCCGTGCAGCATTGCGTTCGGACTCCAATGGAGGACCGATGTGCTCGAGCCAGTCTCCGAGTTCGGCAGTCGAAATGCCAATGTCGGCACGCATAATGTTTTCGCCGAAGAACTTATGGAATTCCATGCCGATGGGGTGCTTCAGATAGGCTACGCCGCCCATGTGGCCGGGCGCATCCCAGCTGTAGGGGGCGTCTTCAGTAAACCTCTTTAGCTCGGCAAAATAAGGCGGAAGGAGTAAGTCGTAGTAGCGTCGAATAGCAAAGTCCACCCTGCCGGCGATGAAGGCCGCCGTGTCCTGGTACATATAGACATACTCATGCACCTCCTCAACCACTTCGATAGGAAGGTCGTTAACCATCGTCTTCTCCGCAATCAGGAAGATGGGTATTTTCTTGTCTCTGGCGCGAATGGCGCGTATGATGTCCTCCGCAACATGCTCGCTGACGTGTTCTCCTCCAGGGAGGTCCCAGTCCAAGATAATGCACCCAAAGCCGGGGTAGGAAACGATCTGGGCCAGGCCGTCCTCCGGAGTGGTTGTCATCATGGTCTCATAACCTTGGCTATGAATTGCCTCCTCTAGGCGTTTCATTGCCAGGTCGGAAACGGATTCATCCCTATACTTCTCGCTTGCAATTATCAGAACAGGAAGTTTGTGTAACATCTCAATCACCTCATTTACTAGAATATTGGTCAATTCGCCCGTTTTCTCGTTTGGGTTGGAAGAAATGAAGATGAGGAGATCCACGTACTCTCCTCTGATCGATTTCAGCAGATGTGATACATCTCTCTGGAAGTTCCGGGCGTCGTTTTTTCCTTTTCTCTGTAACCGCCGTCATCCATGAACTTGCAACCTTTTTCGATATCATCAACGAGAATGTCTACCATATCACGTGTGAAGTTCTCCCTCACCACAACCCGCATTATTTCGACATCTTTTGCGTTATCAGGCAGATTGTAGGCGGGAACAATCCATCCTCTTTCCCGGATTTTATATGAAAGATCTCTCAATTTGTAATCTTTGTGTTCTTTCAGCTTGAAGGCGATTATTGGAAGTTCTTGCCCCTCATTTAACATTTCGAATCGACCCAGACCTTTAAGCTTCTCGGCAAGATGTTGAGCAACCTCCAAGATATTATTCATTATAGTGGTGTAGCCGTTTTTACCGAATCGTAGAATGTTGTAATACTGGGCCACAACCATGGCGCTGCCTCTAGAGAAGTTCAAGGTGTATGTTTCCTCCTGTTCTCCGAGGTAGTCTACTTGAAATATCAGATCTCTGGGAAGGACCCCCTTATCACGGAAGATAAGCCAACCCAGACCAGGATAGGTCAGGCCGTACTTATGACCTGAGACGTTGATCGACTTGACCTGTTCCAACCTGAAATCCCACTTGAAATCAGGTTCGGTGAAGGGCAATATGAAGCCACCACTCGCTGCGTCGACGTGAATGGGTATATCCCACTCTTTATCATCCTTGAGTTCCATGAGCACATCGTTGATCTCTTTTACAGAATCTATCTCTCCGGTGAAAGTCGTCCCTAAAATTGCACCGACACAGATAGTATTCTCGTCGATCCATCCCTTTTTGATCTTTTCACGTACGACATCTTCGGTTATAATACGTCGAGTTTCTTCAATGGGGATCTTCCTGGGCTCAACGTCGAAATATTTGGCAAACTTGTCCCAACAAACGTGAGCATCTGCGCCGAAAACAATGTTTGGCTTGTCATAGGGCTTGCCCTCCTCCTTGCGGCTCATCCTCCAGGACCATTTATGCGCCAGTAAACTAACATTATTGCCTCCGAAGATCCTGCGGTTGCGACACCCTCGAACCCAGCCTTCTCAGGCGCGTTGAAAAGACGTGCCAGTATGTTCACAATCCGCTTTTGAATCACCTTGTCGGTCTGCGGATACTCGAAAATGTCTATGATGTTTTTGTTGATGTTCTCCATGATCAGCTTATCCGCCTCAGGTTCCATCCAGGTGTTTACAAAGCTCGCCAGATTTAGAAAAGGATTGCCATCGAGGCTCTGCTCATCATGAACTAGCTGATAAGCGATGTTTGCGTCCACCCCCGTTGGGGGGATTTCGTACTTAGGCACATTTGGCAGTTCTTTTAGATATTTGGCACTGTATGCACCGGTGAAATATCTCTCTGGTTCTTCTAGCCCGTTCAAATCTACTTTCTTCGAAACCATTATTTACCACCGCTATCTACTTCTGTTTTTTTTTGTAACTAGTCGGACCTTCTAGGTAACCGACATCATTAAGCCAGTCCTCTGGATAACCGACCTGTTGCATTATCTGATCTTCAGTGATACAACCGTCGTTGTACTTAACAATGAGAGTTTCGGAGAGTTTCCACCAGCTCGAAACAACCTCTTCGGTATTGGATTTACAGAAAGAAGTCAGAAAAGTTCGGCAAAGATTTTCCTGTCCTTTCTGGCAAAGGATTTGTGCGGCCTGATCGACAGCTGATTGCACAGACAAGGCGCCTCCCTCCAGCTCTTTTTGTTTTTCATTGATGTCATTAATCATATAGGAGTATTTGATAGTGGCATAGTTGCCAACAAAGTTGAAAGCCCACCAGGCGCTGTCGCGAGTGAATTTAATCAGGTTCATGGTCTCCACTAATTCAGGCAATTCATTTACTCCTGCATAAAATGGCATCAAACAGGTGGCTGCCGGACGGTCAAGTCCTATCCATGAAACACCGCCAACCGGATCTGGCAAGAAACTTCGACCCTGGTTGATCCACATCATGCCGCAGCGATAAATGGACAATGGCCTTTCCCAGGCGCCTTTTGGTTGGTACTTGTTCAAATTCCATGTATCATCGCCCTGGTCAGGATTTTTCTCATAACGGGTAGGGTCGCCGAAGGGGCCTGCTGCTCTGCCTTTGGTCAGATCGAATTCGGTCCCTTCATAGTGATCACGGTAAATTGCCGCGATATCTGCCACTGAAAGTTTTTTGTCGGGATTAACCGAAAATGGGTAAGCTTTTGTGTACTCGTCCTCAACCCAGGCCGGTAGGTTTAAAGAAGGTGCTGCTTTGCTCAGGGCGCGCCAGACGCGTCTTAGCGAATAATAGGGATGACTGTATTCTCCCCAGCTCACTGTTTTGAGCCAGTCCAGCTGACCTTCAGATGGTTTCCAACAATCTTGCTCTTCGCAGACTTTGAAGAGGTTCGCGGAATACATCATATCCAGTGAATTAACATCCACCTTGCGGATGCGAAACTCATTGGCAGCTACAAAATACCCGTCATCAGGAACCCTTTGCGCCACCCAGATTCCATCAGTTCCGTCTTTATCATAACCGCACATCTCCATGACCCATGCCTCGTCCGGATCACCGATCAGTAAAGTTTCACCGGTTCCGTAGTAGCCATATTGTTCGATAAGGTCGCTGATAAGCTTGATTGCTTCGCGCGCTTTTGTGCATCGTTCCAAAGCTACGCGGGAAAGCTCAGCACTGTAAAATATTCTTTTACCAGGCTCGGGTTCGGGGTGTACTTTAGCGCCACATGTGCATTCTCCGATCATGAGCTGGTGCTCGTTCATAATTCCGTAACTTGAATCAAAGTAAGCATAGGTATGCTTAACCTGGGGAATTTCTCCCAAAGGTTTGCTTGGAGGATAATCTTTTGTATTATATCCAGGGCCGCGGGATGTACCAATATAACGACGAAGCTCGGTAGAATTATATTTGCTATTATAACCCAGACTTGCGTCATCATAATAGACCGGCCGTTTAGCTCCATCCGGGTAATCGGCAGCCGGGACATAAATAACTCTTTCATCAGTCACATCATCGTCAGAGTGAGCAACAATGACCGAACCATCAACCGTTGCTTTTTTCCCGACAATCATCGTTGTACATGCGGGTTGCTCAGTGCGAACCAAAGTTTTATTCTGTATATATTTATTCATCATATTATCCTTCCTTTCAGATTTACTTTAGACACCAGATTTACTCAATCAAGCTAATAGCCTAACAGCATATTGTCATTGATCCTGGTACTCTTTAACCACATCAAGAATGGTATCACGAAAAGCTTCTATCAGGACAGGGATAAAATTGCCGTCCTTTGTAGCAGTAAGCCAGGGACACATGGTTGTTGAGGAAATAAAATCCATAGTGATCAATTTATCGTGTTTCACACCCAAACGTTTCATAAAGGTGCGCACAAACTCTTCGCCATAAACCTCAGGATCAAATTCAGAGGTTGTAATGATCAGAGGGGTATTTTGTACCTGATCCGAATCCGGTGAAAGGCTGAGTTTCTTAAAAATGGCATGATTGAATTCATTGGCTTTTACAGGGTCCGTATTGATTTGATGATCCCTATTCTTAAAATTGAAGGCGTAGGTGATGATAATCTGATCGGAGCCCAGTTGTTTTAGTAGTTCCATGGCCTGGTCATCTTTCTGCAACTCATTGTTTTCAGGTTTGACAATTCGTTCCTGGATGAATTTTAGCTGCTCTTCGATTTTGTCTCTGGTTTTGCCCTCTTTTTCGGCTGGTATTTGCTGCACTGGAATAACAATAAAAGGATCATCAGGGCCTGGCATGGTAATAATCGCAGAGAAAAAGCGTTTGCTGTTAAAAAGTGCTTTTCCAAGAATTTGTCCATAACCACTTTGATCAGGCCTGATAATACGATGACTTAAATAGACCCCAGCCGCAGACGCGCCCGGTTTTGACCCTTCAATACCAAACACACCCATGCTGGCATCAATTTCACCACCGTGATAAACCTCAGGTGCCAGAAATGCCACCAGGTTTCTCATACACGAATTGTGATAGCAAAGCCCCCCTGCCGGATAAGGAATATAACCAGCCTTATGCGGATCAATTGTTATGGATTCCGCATTAGGAAGGGCTTTATACTGATCTGTGACATACTCGCTCATTTGAAGAACCGGTGTATCCTGTAACTGGGGATCATCCACTATCCCAGTTGCCCAGTTCACCGGTTTTCTGAGAAGACTTGCAAAATACCCACCCCAGGCTGCATCTACATGAATAACAAACTCCAGCCCGGCCTTTCGGTATTCTTCTCGCATGGCAATAACCTTGGCCAGTGGGTCAACAGCACTTTGTTCCGTAGAACCCAGAACCACCACAACCATTAGCACCGGTTGTCGTGCTTGTAAGCATTTGTCCAGTTCTAAACGCAGATGTTTTATATCCATTCTGGCGTCCATGTCCACATTGATATCAATGAAGTTATTCTTGCCTATACCCAGGACAGCTGCATTCTTAGGCCAGGAATAGTGTTTGGTAGAGCTACCCATCACAACAGGTTGCGGGAAGTCGCCAAGATAGCGTTTGTTGAATTCATCAAAACCTAAGCTTTGGATAAGATATGGATCCAAAGCACCTGTAATTACCCCAGACGGTATACCGTATTCCTTTTTCATTCGTACTGTAAGATCAAGCACAGCATCAATATTGAGATTGAGAAGAGTCCAGGTATCCAGATCAATCAACTGCCCCCACCTGCCATCAGGTAGAGGAACAAGCATCCCTCTGGCCGGCGCAAGAACATCTTCGTTTTTTAAGGCGGCTACTAACGAAAGTGTATAATACTTCAAGTTACGGGCAGCCCACATGGCTTCCAGATTGGCAACCGAACCGTCACAGGTGATATGTCCCCATGGTCGTATAGCTTCTGCTGTTTTCGTGCTGCTATCTTCATCTGTTGGTATTTCGAATCCCAGCATTCTGCAAAGGTCATCTCCTACAAGGGCTTCAATATAAGACGTAACCGGTGAAGCCTCGGCTGCTACGTTATTTTGATTGTAGAGCATGGCAGAGAAATACCCTAACATTCCGGGTATGGTAAGATCCCAGTTCATATGGGCCTGATAGCGGTAGCTGAAAAAGGGGACTGATCCTTTAAGGTTATCTAATAGTTTTGTATATTGATTTTCCAGTTCCTCAACACTTTGTCTGTACTCATTATCCATTCTAGATTGCGTGATGTACGGAGAATCATCTTTAAAATAATCATTTCGGTCGTTGCAGTTCGCCTCAATTCCTTGTCTAATAAGCTTATTAAACAGGTCTTTGTTTTCAGCTTTTGGCCCCAAAAACCAGGCAGCCAACGAGCTTGTACCTGGGCCGTCCAGGTTCAAGCGTTGCTCAGGATCCTGTTTCTCCAAATGCTCCATTACAAGCCTGGCAAAATCCTGCTGTCTTTTAGGAAAAGATTGTTTCATTCATTACTCCACCCACAATTCTAAATCTTATTGTTCTTGTATATAAATTTAACGTTATTTGGGTCATTTTTTTAATTGTTGATTTATAAAAATAAACTCATTTCTAAGACCTTTATTTGATTAAATAAGCCCTATCTATTTTTCTTTTCTATCAGCTTTATGATTTAGAGTTGGAACAGTAGACAAAAATATTATTTTTTGACAGATATTATATTTTATCGTAGTAATATTGGCCCTAAAGTAGAGAAGCTATCACCAGCCGCCACTTTGTTTGAATACAGGTAGTGCAGCGTGGAGCGAATATCCTTTTAACCTAAGAACTGTTGAATGATCTCAATCGATTTTCCTTGAGCAAGTAGTTCACTGTACAGTGTATGGTGCAGCTGGTGGATGGTGTAGCGTAGCTTATCATCTTCATTGATGAGTTCGGCCATTGATAGTGGATGGCACAATAAGACACCTGTGTGCCACGATTGGAACGGAAAAGCAGTTCCTGGGAACGTGGCGGCTGGTGACAGCTTCTCTACTCTAGGGCCTGTACGTAGAAATCGTGGCGATACCCTTAAAGAGATTTGTAAATGTTTTGGGGAGCGAAAGCTCTCCGAAAAAGTGCTAAAAGTGAAGGGGTGAAAAGGAAAAATGAACAAATATAGGCAAATATAGGGCTGAAATTGAGTGAATTGTGCATAAATTAACAAAATGTTTTTGTAAAGACGGAAACATGTAGTAAATCAAGCTTGAGTGTGGGAAAATTACGGACTAAACCGACAATCTCAAGGAAGGATATTACTATGCTTACCGTTTCCATAAATTCTCTCCTCTCCTCTCCTCGTCTCCATGGTTACACTGCATATTTGTCACGTACCCTTCAAATGTCTCCTCCCCGGGCCATTGAGGAACTCAATAAACAGGTTTCTTGTTATTTAAATCAGAAAAATCCAGAGGAGATACTCAGCCAGAAGTTACCAGAAATGCGCAATATCCATGAAACTCTTTCCCTTCTTCCAAAAGGTTATAAATCTGCGAATAATGTACCCTTTTTTCCGATCAAAAAAGACAGCACTTTAGGTTCTTATTTATTTGAGAGCATACGTGATTTTGTAATTAGTACCTCTGATGCCACCAATGACACGAAAACTCCCCCTCTATTAGTAACGGGAATTCCCGGAGGTTTATCAGTAGCAGGATTATCAGAGCTTTTAAACATATCGGGGATAGAGTTTCTAAGAGTGAACAATGAACCCGGAGGAGCTTTTATAGCAGATTTTGCTGCCCGCTTTTCCCATGCCCCTGTTATCAACTTTAATACATATGGAGCAGGCACTACTGCTACCATAGGACAGGTATATACGGCCTGGTTAGAGCATTCGCCGCTCATTATTATGACTGGCATAACCGGGGCACAGGAATGTCATTCTCATACACTCCATCATCACTGCGATCATCGTAATATCCAGTATGATATTTTCAGACCCATTACTATTGCTCAGGCACGGTTGGATGACCCTTCGAAGGCTGCACAAGAAATATTCTGGTTGTTATGGTTTTTATCAAAGTATCAACTGCCTATATATATAGAACTTCCCAGGGATATGGTCAGCAAACCAATAGTCCCTTCTTCAAACCCTCCTTCGCTTTCGCCTGACATCTCAAATCTGTCAGAAATAAGTGAATTGTCTCATGAGGTAGTGAATATCATAAGCCAAAGTAATCAACCACTGATTATGGCAGGACTACACGTGCTGCGAAGTCCCGATTTACGAAATCTGCTCATTCAATTTGCACAAAAATACAATATCCCGGTAGTGACCTCTTTTGATGGAAAATCTGCTTTCCCAGAAGACCATCCACTTTTTCGGGGCGTTCTGGCAGGTGCTTATAGCTCCTCCTCTCAGACACAAGACTTTATCAGAAATTGTGATCTATTGATAAAAATAGGAATAGTAGAGACCGACGTGAATCAAGGAATGGGGACATTGGATCTACCAGAAAATTCCATTGAGATGAATATCTGGCAATTTTCCCTAAACATCTATCCCTTGAATTCTCAGATAACATAAATAATAATGTTCAAGAGGACGGCAAGTTAAATCTGATTTCTGAAATCTTTTCCATCATTTCAATATTTGTAGACAATGAAACAATAATTCTGACCGATGTTGGAGATGCAAACTTTGCAGGTGTCACTATTCCTGTTTTCACTCCCACTTGTTACCAGACCTCTGCCTTGAATTTTATGATGGGTTCAGTAATTCCGGGAGCAATAGCAGCAAAAAAGATCCATCCTGGAAAAAAGGTGATAGCAATTATGGGAGATGGGGCTTTCCGTATGGTTTCACAAGAACTGGAAATAGCGGTAATCCAACAAATGCCTTTTGTGCTTATCGTAATAAATAATGGCAGTTATCGAACCATACGTCTGTTGCATGAACATGAGGCATATTTATTGCCAAGAGAAACTGATCTTGCTCAGGTTGGTCATGCTTGGGGAGTCAAAAGTAAAAGGATTTCTTCTTTTGAAAAAACACCTCAAGAATTTTTACAAGAATTCCATGAAGTTTTTCAACATGCTTTTGAATCTATTCAACATCAGACTATTCCTTGTATGATTGAACTGGTGGTTCCTGAAAAAGAACAATCACCGCAACTCACAAAATTAGGAAGAGAATTAAAAAAAAAAGCCAAGCCAAATGGGATACAATAGAGCAATATACCCAACTTTGATTTTTTACATCTCAGCCAAATGACCTATGGTATAAATCAAAGAGAGTTGAATTTGCCCATAGTGCTGACCTTGTATTCCGAAGAATTGGATAAAATGAAAAAAAACACTAAAACTGATGCTTAAAGTTGAATTGGAAAATGAATTTGGTTTTTCTCTTATCGTTGCACGCTTACACGATCTATCCCTGCACTTCCTTTATTTGCTTTTATCTGCAACCATGCTTTTTCAAGGTTCTTATCAGCAAAGATCTGATTGATCAGGTTGTGTTTCTTGAATTTGTCATGTTACAGTTGATTCTATTTCTTCATGTCTTTTCCATCGGTCTGGTTGCTCAGCCGTTTTCTGTCATCTTCATCTATTACCAGATGGCGTTTTCAAATACTCTTTTCGGTGGCTTATCTTTCTGGCTTTTGTTCTTTCCAATGATGTTATACGCACTGTCAACCTTACAACTCTTTCCAAAGCTAGGATCCCTTCGCTCGGTCAAGTTTTATCCTAATTACCGTCGCCCCCTGTACCCTGCGATACAGGTTCGGTGTATCAACCCCCCTTTTACTCTTTCTTCAAATTTCTGAACCGAGCAAAACTGCGACTATCCACTGGTGAAAAACACGGTTCAGTTCTAATGTAAAACATTACCTTTGGAAGGCTAGGAATATTTGGCAGTGTACCAAAATAAAATATTTAATCCTGCTATATCTGACAAATTGGCATCTGATGTCGATTTCAAATTAATCAATATTTTGATAGAGACCTTCAACTTAAGACTCCTTTTAAATCTTTTTTCCAATTTCTGAATCCAGCAAATGCTTCCATCCACCGCTCCATGCCTTCTCTTGTGTACGTTCCATTGAAACCGTTCCAAAACTGCCTCAGCAAAAAGCCGCACAATAGCACTTCTGGGTCCAAAAGATATAACGGTGTATCGCTCGAAACCGGCTCTCTCAAGAGCCCATGGGTACCACGATCCCCCATCGATGAATATCCTGGGTAGTTTTCCCTTGCAGGCATGCTTTATCTTTTTGAGAAAAGTCATTGCCTCCAGGCCACTTCTTCCAAAAGAAATCCAAACACCGATGACTTTCTCATCATCAAGATCAACTACACCCAAAATGAACATGGTGGTACCATTTAGCTTGATCTCTTTCTCGTCAATAGCTATCCATTTTCGCTTCTTTTTTTCCATTGATCCTTCAAATAATTCACGCCCTTTTTGATACCATTCCCTGACTGCTTCGTGACTAGCGTGTACAAAAGAACCAACTTTCTCATAACTTAAACCTGCATAGTAAAGAAGCATCCCTAATGCTCTTTGCTCATTACTTTTCCTCTCACGTGAAAATATGTGGTTATTTTCGGTCATGTCCTAAGTTATAGTTGATAATCCTACTTTAAACATCAATAATTCCTTCCACGACCAAATGTGATCTGTTATACCCTCAGCCATACATGGTGTCCTTTTTATATTCTTCTCACCCTTCTTTGTTTTTATTTCTAA
>JAFCZU010000392.1 GCA_019314185.1 Deltaproteobacteria bacterium
TTGAGGAAATTGAGGAAAGAGAGAGATAATGAGAAGGTAAGACAAAGTTTAGAGAAGCTAAAAAAGGTGGCAAAAGGGGATGATAATTTATACCCATCAGTTTTAGAAGCGGTGGAGTCTTATGCTACTTTGGGTGAGATATGCGACACTTTGAGAGATGTGTTTGGCCAATACGATGAAGACATCTATTACCTATAAAGAACCGAACGATTATATAAGTTTAATTTGAAGAAGGAGAAGATAAAATAATGAAAAAGGATGTGGCTGTAGTAGGTGTGGGGCAAAGTCCCTTTTACAGGAGATGTGGCATGGCTGCAAGGGAGCTTTGCTTTATGGGGTTTCAGGAAGCCCTGAAAGGTATTAATCTCAAACCCGGACAAATTGACGCGTCAGTTGTTTGTTCTGCGGCCGAGTATGACAAACAGAGGAGCCCTGCGTCAGTTATGGCAGATTATCTGGGCATTACACCGGCACCCAGTTTTAACGTAGAAACTCTCTGCTCATCGAGTTCTACGGGTATGAGAGTGGGGTATTCTCTGATAAAGTCGGGACTTCACGACATTGTGGCCGTTATCGGCTTCCAGAAGATGTCTGAGATTACCTCTCATGAAGCAGCGGAAAGGATGGGCCGGGGTGGGGACATACAGTGGGAATCTCCGTTCGGGGTGACAATGCCGGGATATTTCGGGATGGTGGCATCCGCTCACATGGCAGAATATGGCACAACCCCGGAGCAGCTTGCCAGGATACGGGTTAAGAGTTCGATATATGGGGAAATGAATGAGAAGGCGGTATATCGAAAAAGGATTACCGTGGAAGATGTGCTGAATTCCGCAATAGTGACATCTCCTCTTAAGATGTTTGATTGTTGCGCAAACGCGGATGGCGCCGCAGTTGTAATACTGGCCGGCGCAGAAACAGCCAGGAAAATTACGGACAAACCGGTTTGGGTTTTAGGGCTTGGTGGTTCCACAAGAGGCACAGCTCTGGCCAGCCGTCTCAGCTTCACGAGCGTTGATGTTTCCCGTGAGGCAGTGCAGGACGCTTATGAAATGGCAGGTATTGGTCCTGATGAAATTGATGTGGCCGAAGTCCACGATTGTTTCACCATAGCGGAGATTGTTGCCTATGAAGACTGCGGTTTTGCAAAGCCGGGAGAAGGGACAAGATTAATAGATGAAAAACAAACTTATCTTGGCGGGAGGATTCCTGTAAATCTGGACGGAGGTCTTTTATCCAAGGGGCATCCCATAGGGGCTACAGGAGTTTCTCAGGTAAGGACCATAACAAGGCAGCTCCGCGGTGAGAGCGGAAAAACGCAGGTAGAGGGTGCTAAATTTGGACTGATTCATAACCTTGGTGGCCCTGGCTTTTACAACTATGTAACTATTCTCGGGAGGGATTGATAATGGGATTTGAAAAGTTTGGATCAGTAAGCTTTACATCAGAAACAAAGGCGGCGGATTTTTTGAAATTTCTTGAAGAAGGGAAAATGATGACCACTAAATGTCGAAAATGTGGCAAAATCTATTTCCCGCCCAAAATGGATTGCAGTGTATGTGGAGCCAGCGAAGCAGACTGGATTGAGATAGACGAGGTAGGTAAGCTTGTGGCGTATTCGACCGTTATGTATGGACCTTCGGGATTTGAAAATGACGTGCCTTACACCATAGCGGTGATTAAATTTCCGAACAGTGTACAGGTCTTCGGGAGAATAAGTAAAAGTATTCCAATTGACAATATCGAAGTAGGAATGCACTTGAAACCCGTTCCCATCAAACTGCCTTTGGACAAAGTTTCTTACGAATTTAAACATGCTTAAATGAATAAACATCGCTATTGACGGGAAGGCAAAAATAAATGGAATTAAAAGGGAATAGCAGTATGACTGTTCAAAAAAAAAGACTCAGGGTATTGATAGGTAAGCTTGGTTTAGACGGACATGATCGAGGAGCGAAAATTATTGCGAGGGCCTTACGGGATGCCGGGATGGAAGTGATTTATGCCGGGATTAGAAAAACGCCTCAAGATATTACGAGGATAGCAGTCGAAGAAGATGTGGATGTCATTGGCATCAGCCTTCTTTCCGGTGCGCATGAGACATTGTTGCCTGAACTGTGCCGATTATTAAAGGAAAATGATGCCGGAGATATTTCGATAGTAGCCGGCGGGATAATTCCCAAAGATGATATTCCGGTCTTGAAACAAGCAGGTGTTAAAGCAGTTTTTGGCCCGGGTGATACATTTATGAAAATCATCAGTTATATTGAGTCTATAGGAATAACTGAGTAGGAAATGTATTTATCAGAAAAAGATCAGGGAGATAGTTTTGTGGTTGAATTATTGGTGGACAAAATGTTGAAAGGCTCAGTAAGAGCACTTGGCAAGCTCATTACACTAATTGAGGATGAGCGCCCAGGATCGTTAGAGGTATTAAAGAAGATATATTATCATACTAAGGATGCATATGTTATTGGGGTAACAGGGCCTCCTGGAACAGGAAAAAGCACACTGGTCGATCGGATAGCGGTAGAGATAAAAAGACAGGGTTTCAATGTGGGGATTATTGCAATTGATCCGTCAAGCCCGTTCACAGGCGGGGCCTTTCTTGGTGATAGAGTGCGCATGATGAGCACCTCTAAGGATAATGATATTTACATCCGAAGTATGGGCACTCGGGGAAGCCTGGGAGGTCTTTCGGAAGCAACGGCAAGTACGGTAAAAATATTGGATGCGTTTGGAAAAGATTTTGTTTTGATCGAAACAGCCGGCACAGGTCAGGCAGAAGTTGACGTGATTAAAGAAACGGATACAACGGTTGTGGTGTGCGTGCCGGGACTGGGTGATGAGATTCAGACAATGAAAGCAGGGGTGATGGAGATCGGAGATATATTTGTTGTGAATAAGGCTGATTTAAAAGATGCTGACAGGTTATCTGGAAATATTGAAACGATGCTGCACATGGGTTATGAATCGAAGGGATGGATTCCGCCAATCATAAAAACCATCGCCACCAAGGGTAATGGTATTGCCGCCCTTGTTGAAGAAACACTTAATCATCGCAAATATTTGATTAAAAGTGGTTTGCTAAAGAGCGAAAAGGTAACAAGAATTAAGCAGGAAATTATGGAAATTGTAAGAAACAAGATTATCGATAAAATCAATTCATCAAATGATACAAATCAAATTTCCGATGAGTTATTGAATGAAATCATTCTGCGACAAAAGGATCCTTATACTGCTGCGGAGGAGATTATTGGTAACTTTGCTGAAGTTTTTCAGAAGTCTTATGTATAAAAATAATAAACCAGGAAGGGAGGCATATGACGATGATGTCAGAAACAGTTGATCATATTGGGCTGGCGGTCAAGGATATTGAAAAATCAATATCTTTTTTTAAGGAGATTTTCGGAGCGGAATTGCTTCGTAAGAACGTTGTAGAAGAACAAAATTTAATATCCGGCGTAATCTCGCTGGGGAGCATAAATGTTGAGTTGATGCAATCTGTGAAGGATAATA
>JAFCZU010000393.1 GCA_019314185.1 Deltaproteobacteria bacterium
GCGGGGTATCCACTTGACGCAAGTACGCACTATATATTGTGGTTCATATCTACGATATTACGGTACGACGTTGGCGCGGTTACAACTGCCTGTTCCATAAGCCGGTAAAAAAGTAAACCTCGTGAACGCGATGTGCGGCGATTAAACCGGAACGTATATTCGTCTAGATAATAGTCGAGATGCTTACCGCTAACAGCACCTTGATGAGTACTCAGCAACCACCGCTTAAGCAAGGATGAAACTCGATGCACACCTGGCATTGCCACATGAGCTGGGTCTCCAGTGTTTGAAAGTATCGTCTTGTTACGAATATATCCGTGCTTTGGCAGATGGTTGTAACCGCTCCAGCCGTCAGTTAAAATCACCGAACCAGGCTCGACGAAATCACACACAAACGGAATAAGACGGGCACCCGATACGTCAGGGATACGTCGCATACGTACACGCCCGAATCCCTTTGGAAAGTGCATCTCAACAGCGATTGCAACAATCTCCTTCTTTCCGGCACCACGACCTCTTTTCCCGCCACTCTCAGTAAAACCTATATACGTCTCGTCAACTTCGACATGACCGCTTAGGCGGGCGCGTCCCGTGCGAACCATGGCACGCCTCAACTTGTGCAGCCATGTCCATGCCGTTTGGTAACTACCCAAACCAAGTACGCTCTGAAGCCCAAGGGCACTTGCTCCATGTTTCTGGCTTGTGACAAACCACATTGCTAAAAACCATGTCCTCAAAGGATTGCGGGTACTCTCAAATATAGTTCTGGCGGTGATAGATATTTCGCTTTCACACTTCCGACAATGAATGTGGCCTCGTGAAGTAACCCACGGTGACGCTTTGGAACTGCATTTGAGGCATTGGTACCCATTTGGCCAGCGAAGTCGAAAAATGTATGCACGACAGGATGCTTCATCGCCGAAAAATCTGTCAAACTCGTTGAAAGTACGAGGATAATCTATCCCAGCTATAGGCCATTGTTTGTTTTCCATGAACCAACATACTATATGTTGTGGTCACTTGCGTCAAGTGGATACCCCGTTATCCAATTAGATGTTAACATTTCCTTATTTTCTTTCAAAAATATCGGGGATGAATTCATCCTTCCCATGGAAAATCCTTAGCCTTTTTTTTCATTATCCCGGCCAAATTCGGCTTTTTAATACAGTTATATATTTCAGCTAATTCATTAAAATATTTGCCCAGGGGCTTAATCCTTAACCCTTCTTGATATTTTTTGATTGCTTCAATATTATTCCCTGTTTTAAAATAGGCTTTGCCAAGGGTAAAAAATAATTCAGGAAAGGTTTTTTCCTTTTTATGAGATATTATTTTTTTATATGTGTCTTCCAATATCATTAATGCTTGCTCATAATTAGACTTTTCAAGGTAGAATTTTCCCTCAGTGATGGAATCCGTGATTGTTTCATCAGTCGATTTAGGTCTTTCTTTCTGTTTTTGCCCATTTTTTATTTTTTCTATGGACTTCAGCAGACTTGAAGCATCGCTGAATCTATTGCCCGGATAAAAGTCTAAACATTTCATAATCAGATCATCCAATCCTCCAATTTTTGCGACCGTCAGATTAAATTTGGAAGGTGGTTTTCCATCTTTTACAAATGTTTTTCTTGCCTCGGCCTGAAGCAACATATATGCTAATTTATTTTCTTTATAGACATATCTTCCTACTTCCTCAAACGGATGGTGTTGGGTAAGCATTTCGTAAAAGATCAGACCAAGTGAGTAGACATCCGATCGTGGGTCGTTACTGAAGTTATCAAAGGATTCGGGGGCCTGGCAATGGATGGTGCCGGCATTTGAGGCATCCCCAAGGATTTTATCTACGGCGGTTGCCAGCCCAAAATCAACTATCTTAATCTGTCCTTTTTTACTGTCAGTGAAAAGAAGATTGGCCAATTTCAGGTCCCTGTGGATAAAAGGATTATCCTGACAGTGAAGCACGGACAGTCCCTTGCATATCTGCTCCATATAATTTAGGGCACTGTCAATTGGGACAGGGCAGTGACGCTGTTTCATATAATTATGTAAGTCGCCCCCAGGTATATATTCCATAGACACATATCCTCGATAGTCCAGATCCTTAAGGATTCCGATATCGAAAACATGAACGAGATAGCGGCAGCCTTCCCGATCCCGATTTTGATCGATTATCTTGGCCAGGATAATGGCATCATTAAAGGTCTCTTTTGCAGTCTCCGTAGTAACCTTTCCTTCCTTAAAGACTTTTAAGGCTACATTACGAAAGAATGTATCAAATATCCGGTGTTCTGCATTAAAGACCATGCCAAAGCCTCCTTCGCCAAGGAAGTGTTTGATGTAGTACCGGTCATCAATAGTGGAATCTATAATATCAGTACGGATATTCATCTTTTTACCCTAAAGGTTATTTCACTCTTTTTCTCATCCAGGTAAACAGAATCACCTTTTTTGATTTCCCCATTAGCTATCCTTAAAGAAATTAGAGAATTCATAGTGTCCCAGACCACCCTTCGAAGCGGCCTGGCTCCCATATTTTTATCAAAACATTTTTCAAGCAGGGACTTCTTTATCGCTCCCGAAAATTCAAAAATAATTTCCCTTTCCCTTTCATATGCTTCTTTCAATTTATTAAGCTCTAATTCAAGAATCTTGGAACGGTCATTTTCGGAAAAACTTTGAAATATTATCAGATTACTGATTCTGTTTCTGAATTCCGGAGAAAATTTGTTTTTAAATGACTCCTGGTATGCATTTATACGATCTTCTTCAGATAAAGCATTTTCAGCCTCCCTTGCCCCTAAATTACTGGTCAGGATGATAAGGGTATCGTTAAATTTAGCCTGGTTGCCATGCCCATCCGTCAAAGCTGCATTATCAAAGATCTGCAGGTAAATGTTAAAGATACTCTCATGGGCCTTCTCAAATTCATCGAACAGGATTATTGAATATGGATTATCTCTTATGTTGTTTACCAACCCTCCACCCTCTTCATAGCCGACATATCCCGGAGGTGCCCCGACAAATTTGTTTACAGTGTTACTTTCCATAAATTCACTCATATCAAATCGTATCATTGCGTCGGGATTTCCAAAAACGAATTCAGTTAATACCCTGCTTATTTCTGTCTTGCCTACTCCGGTTGGTCCGGCAAAGAAGAGAACCCCTATAGGCTTATTGCCCTCTGTTACTCCGAAAACTGCGGTTGACAATTGTTCAATTAATACTTCAATAGCATGGTCCTGACCGATAATTCTTTCTTTTAAATATGCTTCTAAATCATTCCATCGTTTATTAAGGTTTTTCCAAGGATTTTCTTCTTTTTCTGTTGGAGGCATTTCTACTTCCAGATTGCTCTCAGCAAAATACATTAAGCTTTTAATATTTGCTCCGAGTTGACGAAGGGAGTCAACAAAGTTGCCATCTTCATCCACTATAAGGGTAGCACGCAATATCTGGCTCTCACCTATCCTGGGCATTCTTTCTTCAAAGGCAGTTTGAGCTGC
>JAFCZU010000394.1 GCA_019314185.1 Deltaproteobacteria bacterium
TTCTGGGAACTTTTCCTGGAAACTTTTCTCCGAACTTCTGCGAACCGTTACAGTAAACAGGCATCCCTCCCTGTCATCGGTAAATTCTATTTGCGGCCACTCTTCCAGTGCTCGTTTGATGATGGATATGTTTCAGCTCAGGCATGCTTTTTCTTTTGGGTCGCTGATAATGATCCTTGGAACCGGACTCTTCTTTTTTTATACGTATCACAGGAAGGAAAAAATTGCTTAAAACCGAATGGCATACACAATAAAATTAGTAAGTTAAATAGTTAAGAGCGTCCCCTTCTAGTCCTGCGGATTTCACTACTGACCTGCCGGCTAAGCTTTAGTCAGGTGGGACTTTCTTAACCTCAACGCCAGAGCAAGCCCTGCAAAGAGGAAGGTGAGATTTCCTTTCACCCGATCACCCACTGAGTAACAATATCGAATTTTCAAAGACTCTTTGTCTTATCCCAACGATTCGGATTTATCTCGGCACGAAAATGCTTTTGTTGGGCGCAATTAAGAGATTAAAGGGTTATGTATCTTGCAATAGAAGGATCTGCTAAGTGATAGCTCTATGATGACTTTGGTCTCCTGACCACATCAACGCTCAAAACAACAGGTTTACCATTACAGGAGCCAATCTCCTTTTTTATGGATTTATTATCCGTACTCTGCTGTGATACCTTCAATATTTGGCGCAACGGTATCCCCCAAGCTGTTGCGATGGCCTCCATTAGTGCTCCCTGTAATGTTATGGAATGGAATATCCAATCGTCATCCCAGTTACTTTCTAGGTCTCCTTCTGGTGGCCAATCAATCCATACATCATGGCGTCCGGTCTGTAATATTCCTGGTATTCCCGGATTGACGGCAAAGACGTTTTTGTGCAGTACAATCTCTCCAAAGTCTCTGCGTGCTAAATAGAGTGAAGCGTCTTGAAGAATTAATATTTCATCGTCAAAATGTTTGCTTGATATATCGGCTGCGCTCTTCCAGCCACTTGCATTCTCCGCTATATACAGTTTTTGCGTTGAGCCGCCAAGGGCACGAATTATGGCAGCAGCCCCTGGTTGATCTTCGCTGTCCGTAGAGTACGCAAAATTCAGACGAGCCTGCTCCGAAGCCCATGGTTGAAGGTCTTCGGGACCAGCTATTGGAACTCCAATATTGCGTGCTGCTGTATGTGGTTTCCCAACCAACACACCAAATATCCCGCTTAGGTCACACGAGCGAAAACCACCTATTGTTACAATGCCAGCAATAGGGTATTCATTAAATTCACCGTAATTTCTTTTTCTTTGCTTTTTCTCGAAGACGCAAGCGCGCCCAACGATCTCGCCAGTTGTGCTCCTTATTAGTCGCAAGTTTGGTTCTATTGTCTTGATCAGTGTCGCGATCTCCGAGACCCTTTTCTTTCCGATAGGTCCCATAAGCCGCCGAATGAGCTTACTCCCTTTCATTGTAATCCAGTCAGACGCACCAACAACTAAACTCTTCTCTTTCTGTTCAACATAAAGGTTGACGTCCAATGTGGGGCATAACCAAGCGCATCGTTCTTCAAGAGTACACGGCTTACGCATATTAGACTCAGATAGTATCTGATCAAAGGCTTTTGAATTTTTTATCCAAATACGGACCCGGGTACCACCTTCGATAAGGCATTCATGTGAATCGGCTTTTTTCAGAAGTGGTCGAGCCGTCAGGCCATCCAACTCCAAAACTAAAGTTTCTTCACGTGCACGTTCTGGGCGTCTAGTAACAACCTGAACTTGTTCGCCCCACATGAAAACGGAAAAAAAGCCAATCCCAAATTGACCCGCAGAAGAAAATCCTTTCGACTCAAGTCCTGGTAGTTCTTTATGCATTAGCGGAGTGCCCCAAAACGAGGTGCCAAAGTCCAAGAACGGGCCTGTCAATACCTCGACTGACATTCCGACGCCATTGTCTTCAACCTCAATCCATCGTCCACTTGCATCTTTGCCACTGCGAACCGTCACGCAACCCCAGTCTTGTGGCTGGCCTTCGAGAACGCGACGGGCTCTAACGGCATCTGAAGCGTTCTGAATTAGCTCTCTTAACGGAACAGTTTCATTGCGACCATATAAATTTTCTCCGCCAAGACTTCCAATTAATCTTGCCACATCTCCAACCTTGATTTTGGCGTCAACAGGTAACCAATTCGCAGTTCCAATAAGTTTTGCCATTCGCATTGGATCTTCTGTATAAGAAACGCCACGTGCGGTTAGTCTTGGCCGATTTGTGTCTGCAAGTAAGGAATCAACTTGACGCAACTCTTTGTCAACCATTTGAAGTGCATCGAAGCAGGACCACCAAGCTGAAGCTTCCTCAGGCAAGAAATTACTCTTAGAAGTGTACACCAGTCGATCGGACTCAAGACGTGGTTGGTATAACTTTTCTTGAAATAGCCAATGGTCTGCACTAAGGCCAACAGGTTTCCGTAGCGCGCCCAGAAAACTTGGAGCACGTCTTTCGTCTAGGTGACTTGCATCAGCTGTCCGTAGAATGCATGCAAGCTTGACAGGATCAACAGTCCAACTGTTATCAAATCCGCCTGGTGCACCCATTTCTCGCGGTAATTGTAGTATAAGTTGCTCAACTGGCCACCAATGACTGTAGGCAATCATCCCAATTATCGGGCCGTACGTATTTCTTAGTACTGGATCGTCAATCAAAAAATATTCCGTCGTGTTCTTATGACGATCCTTCCAGGAGATAAGTGCCAAACGCTCGGCATGTTTTGCGTGCAATTCTCTCAATACTCGACACATAGCCAAATCTTGAATACTGGCCGGAGGTTCTTTGACTTCATCAAAAGTCGGCTGGCGCCCATATTGTTCTTTGAGCAGAGCAGCAATACTGTCATTCCAAAGCTGAGTATTGCATAGTTCGTCGATACCCTCTGGATATGCAGCAAGCCCCATTCCCAAATCATGAACCAAGAATGCTCCACCTAAAACAAATGCTTCAGCAGGTGTTAATGGAAAATCCGGGCCTGCTACGAGTTGTGCCATTTCCCATAATGCGTCCAAGTGGGTAACGTCGTGTACAGTAAAATTTGGAAAATCGATTGCGATTTCTCCAGCAAGCATTTCGGCACGATCTCTGAACCCCTCATATGCTGTTCTAAGACGGGTACGATTTACTGCTTCAGCATCTGGGTCAAGCTGAGTCGCAAGAGTCTTTTGCCAGAGACTAGTATTCTCAAATCTTTTCATCACTACCTTCTACTAAGAAATTTTTCGGTACCACCAATGTGAAACCGGCAAGCATGATAACACAGGAAACCATTACTACACACGATATCGATTGATGTCCGCAAGCGTCCAACAATGATTAGTGGTAAAAAACGCGCAATATCATGGAAAGAAATCGCGCATTACGTGTATACCTTATTATGTAATGTGCAATTAATTGTAGCACGCCAACTCCGAATATTGAAATCGAAAAAACGAGCTGTTTTTCTCAATTTTGCCGATATATCCAATATGCGAGAAAAAACGCCTGATCTCCCTGATATCAGAGATGTTTTTGAGAAAAAAGTGTCGATCATAAAAGTATGTAAAAAAGATGTTGCGTTTAATGTGTCATAATTTCTAACACAATAACCACCTGAAATCAAGGGGGTATGCCGAACCAACTGTTTTAGTTAATGAAAACTCGGGGAAGTTATTCTGAATATTTGAAAAAAACCCTTGCTTTTTTATGTTTTTATAATTAAATTACCCTTGATAATAGCATTGTTGATGCTTTAATGACCCCTTAAAATGACTAAAAGGTAAAAAATGCTTCGGTTCGACCTGGAATATTTGAAAACCTGGAAATCAAAGCAAAACCGCAAACCTCTGGTCATCCGGGGAGC
>JAFCZU010000395.1 GCA_019314185.1 Deltaproteobacteria bacterium
CAACTCTATCTCATCAACACCTACATTTATGAGCAAATCAATGATGTGCAGCTTTTCAGTCAGATCAAAATAAACATGAGCTGCCTGCTCACCTTCCCTCAATGTAGAATCGATTATTCCTTTCATCTGGATTATTCCTTAAGACATCTTCTCTTGGTTTCGGCGGCTCTGCACTTTTTACCGCATAATGGATGAGGTGCATCCGGGGCAAAGCAAACCCATACATTTTCGTAAACCTTACAATCAAAATCGGTTGGGATTGCTGCATGCAATATAGTGCCGCCAATGTCAACTATTGCCATAAAGCCATTACCGTTGTTTGTTCTTTTTACTACTTTTCCCTTGATTCGGTTTACGTTACCGTCGGATGCTTCGTCTTCTCTTTTTAGCATGATTTTTTCCGGATGGATGCACATATCTATCATTTTTCTTTTTTCAAAAATCGGATATTTTTTAACTCTAATCCTAATGGGGTATTCCGGACAGTTATTATTGATTTGTACTGTGGCTTCATGGTTGTTTATTCCGATTAGAGATACTTTTAAGATGTTTTTGATCCCGATAAAACGGGCCACAAATTCAGTTTTAGGGTGATAGAATAGTTCGGAAGGAGATTCTATCTGCTCCACTTTCCCATTGTTAAGCACCGAAACACGGTCTCCCAACAACACCGCCTCACTCTGATCGTGAGTAACATAAACCGTAGTTACACCCACATCCTGCTGAATACTTTTCAGTTCATTACGTATTGTCTCTTTAGTCATGAAATCCAGACTACTCATGGGTTCATCCATAAGAAGTATTTCAGGTTCAATAACGAGCGCCCTGGCCAGAGCGACTCTTTGTTTCTGTCCGCCGCTTAACTGGCCTGGGAATTTATTTTTTTCCTTTGCAATACTTACTTTGCTTAAATAATACTCGACTTTCCGTGTTATCTCATGCCCCTTGAGCCTTCTGACCCTGAGCCCATAAGCAACATTGTCAAAAACGGTTAGATGCGGAAATAGGGCATGGTCTTGAAAGACAAAACCAATTCTTCTTTTGTCAGGAGAAAGATTGCTTACATCCCGGCCGCCGATAGAAACAGATCCGCTATCCTGTTCAGTCAGTCCAGCCATGACGGACAGTGTAGTTGTCTTGCCGCCGCCGCTCGGTCCTAACAACACATGAAATTCTCCTTGATTAATCTCAAGGTTTAAATTTTTCAGTACTGTCCGGCCGTTATAACTTTTTGAGATTTTCTTTAATATAATGCTCATTTCAAATCCCCACTGCTTGTCACCTGACCCTTGATTTGAATATCAATAGTAATGTAAAAGAAAATACCAGCAAAAGCAGAGCAATAGCAATTGCGGAAGCCAGCTCTCCTGACATGGCATTCTGGTAGATAGCCACCGTCATCGTTTCGGTTTTAAAGGGAATGCAGCCAGCCACCATGGAAGTAGCGCCGAATTCTCCCAGCGCCCTTGTCCAAGTCATAATCATTCCGGTATATATGCCGTTTTTAGCAAGGGGGAGCAGGACTTTTCTAAACGTATAGAATTTTGACGCTCCCAGGGTCATTGAAGCATTAATAACGTTTTTGTTTATTGATTCAAACGCTTCCCTTGCTGATTTTATTAGAAAAGGGGTGGAAACAAAAAGCTGCGCAATTATGATTCCCTTTATAGAAAATATCAGATCAATTCCGTGGCTGCTTAACAGATTGCCGGCATGGAAATAGGAAGATCAACCAATGTATCGAGTATCTCTTTGCCTTTAAAGTTCTTCATAGCAAGCAAATAGGCAACGGGGATTCCCAGGCACAACGCAAGAAAGACCACAGTAAGCGATGTTTTAAGACTTATAAGAATAGCTGATAAGACTACCGAAGTCCTGAACTGACATACCAGTTCTCCAAATGAAGTCGTTGTAAAAAGAGCAAGTATGGGGAGTACTATCAAGCACACAAAGATTCCCGCAATAAGCGATACAATCAGGTCAAAGGAAAAACTTTTCATTTATTCCACCACTTCGAAACCATGTTTTTTGAAAATCGCTTTACCTTTAGCGCCTAAAAGATAATTAATATATTTACATGCTTCTTTTTTATGTTTTACCATCTCGCAAACCGGAATAATACTTCTGACATTATACTGTTCAGGGATATCAACAATTCTAACCCTGCCGGACTGAATCGCATCTGCTTTCCATACTATGGAAGCATCGGCATTATTACCTTCAATCCATAACATCAGTTGCTTAACTGCCCGTCCTTTTGCCCTTACATTCATACTTGATTCTTCGAAGCATGCTTTTTTAAATATTGCGGCAGAAGCGCCGCCTATGGCGCTTGCCTTGGCATCACCCAATACAAGCCGGTTGTTGCTATCGAGAAAGTCGCCAAGTGAGTTCACTTTGCCATTCCTTTCAGGAGTGATAATAACAGGAGTATGATAGGCAATAGACATATAATCTTTTACGCAGCCTTTTTCCTTTAAGATCTTTGCCCACTTGTCGCTGCCCGGGATAAAGGCGTCAGGAGCTTGCCCAACCAGTATCTTATTACCCAGTCTTCCGCTTCCTCCATAATCATACAGAACTTTTATCCCGTATTTTTTCTCGAATTTTTTTCCTATTTCATCCAGCGGTACCCGCATTCCCGATCCGGCAAAAACTATCAGTTCACTGGATTCTTTTTGGGCAAAACCAGTAGAACAAGTGATTAAAAACAAAACTATAGCTATTCTTAAAACTGCCATTTTTAACTCCTTTCCTGCTTTTTACGAAGACATATCAAATGAGTTATCGCCCAATTTTGTTGATCATAAAAGCCTAACGCGGAAAAATTATTCTTGTCGGCCAGTAGCTGCAACCTTTTTGCGCCTTTTTTATTTGTCCACTTTTCGATCGACAGTAATAGTTTTTTGCCTATGCCCTGCCCTCGATAAGATTTGGTGACAACTATATCCTCGATTAATGCAACCATCCCGCCTTCTGCCGTTGAAACAAGCAATTGAGCGCTGCTCATCCCTATGACTTGTTCCCCTGAAACGGCAACCATGATACAACATTTTTCATTATCGCCAAGCATCATGGCAAGACCGTTGCGCTGCATTCTTTCATCAAATGAGAAGTCTTCCTCTATGAAAAATAATTCTTTAAGAAGACCAACCATTTGCTCTATATCCGAAGACTCGGCTTTTCTGATCATAATAGACCCCAATGTAGGTTATAATAGGTACTGCGAAGCTGCCTCGCCGTCTTCCAGAGCATCCAGGATCTCATCAACTATATCTTCGCTTTCAACACTTCCGTACCAGAAATTTTCCGGATAAATAACCATTACAGGCCCATTGTCGCAATGTTTCATGCAGCCTGTACTTGTCAACAGGACATCCATTCCCCTGTCGAGAATTTCATTTTCTATGTAAGGTATGAAATCCGTAGAACCTTTTTTGTTACACTTACCCTTGATTTCCCCTGATGCCCTGAAACTTGAACAGACAAAAATATGATGTTTCGGTTTTTCCATTAAGATTCTCCCATTTTTATTGTTAATCAGAAATTGACAAACTCAAAAAATAACTTCTCAATAACCTGAAGTGGCAGGCAGTTAAATTGAAAACGGCTGACTGTTTGAGCGTATTAGTGAGCCTTAGGAAAAAAGAAGCGCTCTTTTGATATTTTTGTCAAAAATATAAATCTAACTCATAATTAGCTATTTTTTAAAGAGATATTAATATTCTTTTTTCTTTAGGCTCACTTATGCGTGAGTTTCAGACGTTCTTGAATTTAACTGCCTGTCACTTCAGGTTCACATACACCCCATGCCGGCTCCTGAACACTTCCTGTTGCATGCATCCACATCCCGTCTGATCATATAGTTCATGTTGTGGCCTTCAAAAACCGCCTCCACAGCCTCTTCAATCAGTCCGTCGAGCTCAAGAATATCTATTTTTTTTGATAAAACCTGCCTTGGGTTATTACCTATGCCTTTCACAAGGAGCGCCCGGCAGTCATGTAATATTTCGGCAAGATCCTCCCAGCGCTTCATGCCTGCGCCCGGTTCAGGAGTTTTTCGGGATTCAATAAATGTCACGCTCCCGTTTTCTTTTCCGTAGATAAAAAGCTCGCGCGCCTTTCCGAGTTTCTGGTTCACAAGTGAGCCTTCCAGGCTGGCAACCGCAACATACGGGCGGATCTCATCATATATTTCCGGCATCTCGGAACATTCCTTGAGTTTTTCTATTATTTCCTTGTTATTCTCTTTGCCCAGGATTCCTACGGCATCGGCTCTGCACCTCACGCAGTGATACATCTGAGGGATATGTCGAGCCGCTTTTTCTCTGATTTTTTTCACGGTCTCTTTAGAAGGCTCATGCATATGAGCAAAGGTCGAACCCGCGTTAGGATAAAATGGTATGCAGTTTAATATATCAACACCAAGTTCAGACATTTTCTTTGCAACATCTTCGATATGATCTTCATTTATTCCCGGCAGTATGATTGTATTTACTTTTGTGGTGATACCGCTTTTCTTCAGTTTTTTTATAGCTTCTATCTGCTTTTCAAAGAGAATATTTATTCCGGACTCAGGGCTTAAAACCCTTTTTCCGTAACGTATAAAAGAATAGATTCGGGCCCCTATTTTCGGATCGACTGCATTTAAGGTTATGGTCACATGACTCACATTAATTTCAGCCAGTTCATCGATATACGGACCGATGCCGAGACCGTTTGTGGCAAGGCACAGTATGATTTCCGGGTATTTTTTTCTGACAAGACGCAAGGTTTCCATGGTCTCTTCAGAATTTGCAAAGGGATCTCCAGGGCCTGCAATTCCTACCACTGATATGTTTTTTGTTTTTTCAAAAATAAAGTCAAGATAGGACATTGCCTGTCTCGGAGTCAGAACAGCGCTTGTTACGCCCGGTCTGCTTTCATTTACACAATCGTATTTTCTGTCGCAGTATTTGCATTGAATATTGCACCTCGGAGCTACCGGCAGATGTACCCTTCCATAAGTGTTTCTCATTTTAGCG
>JAFCZU010000396.1 GCA_019314185.1 Deltaproteobacteria bacterium
GGCTCGCAGTTTGCTCTGTTTCTGGGCAACGAGCAGTTGGGAATAAGTCAAAGCGAATTAGGGCAAAAGCTGAAGATTTCGCAACCCGCAGTCAGTTTATCGGTTAAACGCGGAAAGCAATTCGTTATACGCTGCAATTACTCGTTAAAAGCTTAACAGTAACTTATAAACTAATGTACGTCCCGAAAGCCAGCGCGAAGGTTATAACACAACAATCTCCCTCAATTAACACTGATGCCTGGTGTTCCTGTGGAGGGGGTAATTCTAACTCATATGCTTTCGCTGACTGTCTCCGGTCACGAAAAGCAGGCATACCGTCTTTCATTACTCTGTTAATTGTTGTTTTTCCTGATTCTTCTGGCATTTCTACAAGAGAAGCTATTACGTTCAGCCTTGCGCCAAAAAGGTAAAGAGCAAAAAATAAAATTTTTTTCAGTACCTGCGATGGCAAAACTCGTAAAGCCTTTTCAATACGCTTCTGTGATTGTTTTTGTGAAAAAACTATGTCTTGGCAATTCATAATCCCCTCAGCAACATAATATTGAACCTATTTTTTTAGACTATCCACCCACAATCTACTAAAAGATAGGGGCCTAATTGTAAATATACATAAAAATTAGGTTCAAAGCAAGCACTTTATGCAGAAGATGAATTGCCATAAAAACGTTCAGAACTTTTGGGACGGAGTACTAGACCTTTTATCAAACGTTTTAAAACTGATAAAAATAACTATGTATATGATGTCAATACTAACCGTTTAATTGTTGTTGATGACCCTGTTTATGATATCTTTGAGTTTTACGGTGAATTACCAAAAGTTGACATTTCTCAAAAATTCAAATCCAAGTATAGTGAATCTTGCGTTGAGAAAGCTTTTGATGAAATAGAAGAAGCAATTCAAAAACAAGACTTGTTTCTATCCGACAAACCTCAATAACCAGGAAACAAGAGATCTGCAGCCAAGACTGATTAAAATTGACACCCGCTCCCAGTGGTTAATCTGGGCCCGTAGACAATTAGAATTGATGCGTAAAGATCAGACCGAAGAATAAAATTATAAATTATAAAAAAGCCGCTTTTTTATATTGACAATGAATTTTCAAAACAATAAACTAAACAAGTTACGTCGCGGTGATGTGATTATAAATAGTTAATTGGCAAAAACCGCCTTGCAAAGACCGATAACAATCATTAAGCTATGGTATTAGCATGGGATGTATTGATTTTCTTATCAGTTATCAGTAGAACGAGGTTGTGTAGATATATAGTGATTTTGTGTTTTGTCTTATTTAATTTTATTTAATTAGGAGCTTATAATGCCCACACCAACATCAGATTTAGTTTCTATGGCCCAACAATTTACAGGTTTACCAATGGATTCTCTTATAGGTGCGCCATTGAACGCGGCAGCGGAAGCTAATGCGGCTATGGCGATGACTCAGACGAAGTTTATGTTAGACACCTGTTTTAAGGTTCCTGATACGCCAGATGGTAATTTGGAGCCGATTCTGATTGTGATGTCTCTTGAGAAAAGTTATATTGGACCTCCTGATGTGCCAGGTGGTGACCCAACGTTTAGTAAAGTGACAACTAATTTAAATCTGCCTTTGTTGACTATTATTCCGCTTAATTCCCTTGCCGTTGACGATGTTAATATTACATTTGAAATGGAGGTGAAGTCTAGCTATGGAGAGGATACGAGTAAGGAAGAAGAGAGAAATATTTCTGCAAGTGCAGAATGGGAAGTTAAATTTGGATATGGCCCCATTTCAGCAAGTATAAAAGGGAATGCGAGTTATGATTCTAAAGATTCTTCTAGTTTTAGTACTCATTATGAAAAAAGTAACTCTGCTAAATACACGGTTAGTGTGCATGCGGGGCAGCTTCCTTTGTCTAAGGGAGTGAATACTATTATAGAAGCTTATACAAGATCTATCGTGCCTGCGGAAATGCCTACGTAAGTCTACATGGTTGCGAAATCATGGGCGATTATAACTGTTGTTTTACTAGGTCTAACGTAAGGAAAGAGTGTGTCTATGCGTAAAAATTACAAGCCGTTATATTCGAGTTCGAGTTTAGATGATCTTGTTGCGGCTCCGCTTATTGCCATTGCCAATGCCAATGGGGCATTGGCTCTTCGGCAATTAAAAATGTTATTTGATCTGTGCTTTTATTATGATCCTGATTATGAAAAGGAAATACTATCTCCTGTTGAGGTTACGTTAACAATTACTCGACCTGCTTTCCCGAGTAAGGACGCTAATCCTGATTACCTTAAATTGGAAACGATTGAGGCAACATTTAATGTTCCGATTATTACGCTGATTCCAATTAGTTCATTGTGTGTAGATTCTTTTGAGGCTGATTTTACGTTTGAATTTACTGATGTTCTGCAACAGAAGAAAGGACAAGAAGCTCAAAATAAAAAAGGGTTGTTGAACAGGCCTTTTAGTAGCGATGGAATTGAGCGATTTGGTCCGAGGTTAAAGGGGCGGATTGCTGAAGTGTCTAAAAGCCCTGATGCATCTCAGTTAAATGCAATTCCTGCTCCATCTAAAGCTTTGATGGATATTCGTATAAAATCGGGGCAAATGGATCTTCCTGATGGTATTAAAATTATATTGACGCATTATAATTATTCTCAGGATCCTGTTGATATTAAAAAGTCCAAATGACAATAAAGAAAGGAGTTATTGTCAAATGTTGTGTATGACATTAGGCGGCGATCCATTTTTCTTCTATTCCATTTACAAATTTAATTCCTTCAATTACCTCTGCCAGTCTTTCTGAATGATGGAGGCCTTGCCATCTTTTTTGAGCAGATTGGCAAAGTTTAAATGCCATAGTTACAACAGTCTTTGAAGAAAAGCAGCTTCTCACTTTTGCTGTACGCAGCCTGACCGATGAAAATGTAGATTCAATCGGATTGGTCGTTCGGATATGTCACCAGTGCTCTGCCGGAAAATCATAAAAGGTTAGCAGTGCATCACGGTCCTTTTTAAGACACTTGGTTGCTCTGGGATATTTTGCTTCATAAATTTCGATAAAATCATCAAAGTGTTTTTCTGCTTCATTTTTCTCAGGCGCCATCCAAATCTGATGGAGTTTCTCCTTGGCTTTAGCCTGAATGCTCTTTGGTAATTTATTTAAAACATTGGCAGTCTTATGAACCCGACATCGTTGCCATCGTGTATTATCATAGACTTTTGCAAGGGCTTTCCAAAATCCAAGGGCGGCCGCCATCACCTACAGCCAATTCAGGGCCTTCTTTCAGGCCTCTGCGCTTTAAATTAAGCAGAAGCTCCGCCCATGACAGCTCACTTTCCCTGAAACCGCTTTCAAGGGCAAGTAATTCCTTTTTGCCTTCTTTTGTTGCGCCAATGATAACCAGAAGGCATTGCCTTTCTTCCATGCGAACATTGCAGTAGATGCCGTCAGCCCAAATATATACATATCGTTTATTGGATAAATCACGTTTTTTAAATCTTCTTGCCAGATGGTTTTGAGACGGCTGATAGTTGGCGCGGATAATCCTGGCGTATCTTTACCCACCAAAGCTGCCAGAGCCTCGCTGAAATCGCCGGTGGAAATGCCTTTTAAGTATAGCCATGGTATCAGTTCTTCCATGCTTTTTGTTTTTCTAAGGTAAGGTGGCAATATTGAGGAACTGAATCTAATCCGATCTGATTCATCTCCAGGTCGATGATCTCGAATACGATACTGAGATAAAAAGCCTGCTATTTCTGCCTCTAATGCCTCCGCTAACAACTTCTTGGCTCCATTGCGTAATATTTCAGTAATAGGGTCAGCTATAAATGGTTCTGGATTTTTTAGTTCAATTAAGTTATCTTTACTCATGGTGTGTGTATCCTTTCATTTTGATAATTCAAAGTGCCGGGTTATTGCCGGTAAACAATCACCCGGAGGATACACCACCTAATCTCTTAAACACAACTTTTGATTATAT
>JAFCZU010000397.1 GCA_019314185.1 Deltaproteobacteria bacterium
AAAATAAAAGGTATTTTAATAATGACTTTATTGGCAATGGATATTTTTTGTTCAAATTAATGGGGGGTCAAAATTGGGTTGCCGAAGGGGGTCAATTTTAGGTTGCAATTTCTACAGAGGCCAGGGGTGGGAATTTAACTATCGACATTAATGACGGGGAGTATATTTTCATCTACCTCAAACTGTAAGAGATTTCACTCGTTAGTTTATAAGTTGACGTGGCAATTCTGAAGAAGATAGTCGACCCCTGTTAAATAAAAGCAAACATGATTTCACATGGCTTTGTTGAATAATTGTAAGGATAAAGGAAAAAATTCCCGTGTTGACATATTTATCAATCAGCATATGGGCATCGCCGGCACAGACATTAGGGAGACAAATATGTCCGATGAAACATTGGAAGTGAGGCTTATCGAAGAAGAATTTAAGCGTTTGATGTTTGATGTGGAGGATTTATGAATAAAGCCAAAAATAATACTGTTCCTGTTTGGGAAAAGCCTGAATCAAGACGGGTTGAGATCAAAGAAAGTTCTCCAAAGGTGATCAGATTGCAAAGACGGTTATTGCATTTGCCAACGGCGCTGGCGGTAAAATTATATTTGGTATAAAGGATGATCCCAGAAAAGTAACAGGCATCCACGAAACCAAGCTCTTTCCACTTGAAGCGATTCGTGAAGCTGTCGGCAATGCAGTTATCCACAGAGATTATTCCATCTTGGGGAGTGATATAAAATTGGCTATCTTTGACGATATGATCGAGATTACCAGCCCGGGACCATTACCTGATACAATATCCATTGAAGAGCTTGGAACCGGCCGATCCGAAATAAGGAACAGAATTTTGGCGCCGATTTTCAAGAGTCTGAAGATTATTGAAGCATGGGGAACTGGAATTCAAAAAATAAAACAGGCGCTTAAATACTATCCTGAAATTGAACTTGAAATGCATGAAGTTGGGCATGCATTTCAAATCCAGTTTCGAAAAAAGATAGCCGACCGGACAAGTACCGGACAAGTACCGTGCAAGATACGGACAAGGTAAAACTTCTCAAATATTGCCGTGAAGCCAGGTTATTAAAGGAAATGATGAGTTTTATGAAACTAAAGCACCGTGAGACCTTTATGAACAATTACATGCGTCCGCTCCTTGAGGCAAATTGTATCTACATGACCATACCGGACAAACCGAAGAGTCCGTCACAACAATATATAATAACACAGAATGGAGAAGCATTGTTAAATAAATAGAATGGAATAGAATCAGGAAACGTAGCTCAGTTTATATCGTCAGGAAGGAACCCCACGGGAACAGCCTAAAAACAAAAGAAAAAAATCCAAATGACAGAAACTTATGGATTCGGAGGTAACTGAACAGAAGAAAAACTCAAACGACTAAAAAAAATACCTGTTGGAATTGGTCTCTCATTGCTGATCCCGGCGCAAAGTCAGAAAACTTTTTCGCTACGAACATAATTCTCGGACAGCCTCCTAACTGCATTTCGAAAATCCGCACGCATGACAAATAAAGCATCCTTCTTCGTGTGACATGATTGAGCCGCATTCAGGGCATGCGCACATCATTGTTCCTCTTTCGGCAAAATCTGAATTAGTCAATCCTTTCAATATTTGGGCAATTGCATCAGGACAGGAAAGAATTATTTTCCCATTCTGCCATGCAGGAGAAGGACAACGGATACCGACAAGCTGCTTAATAATCGAATCGATCTTTACGCCTGAACGCAATGCAAGAGATATCAGACGGCCGGCAGCTTCTATTTGAGATGACGCGCATCCACCGGTCTTCCCCATCTGAGCAAAAACCTCGCACATCCCCTTATCATCAGAATTAATCGTCACATAAAGCTTGCCGCAGCCCGTGCTTATACGTTCTGTAATACCATGGGTACGTTCAGGTCTTGTCCTGGGCGCGATCTTGACAGCTCTCTCTTTTTCCCTGAAAATAGTTAAAACCTGTTTATCACGGCTTCCATATCTATAAATTGTTACGCCCTTACAACCGTTTTTATAAGCGGAAAGATATACCTTTTCAACATCCTTATTTGTAGCCTCTGCAGGAAAATTTACAGTTTTTGAAACAGCATTATCCGTAAATTTCTGGAATGCGGCCTGGATTTTAACATGCCATTTTGTTGAAATATCATGAGATGTTCTAAAAAGTCTTTTAACATGATCAGGAACAGCATCAATAGACTGAACAGAACCGGTTTCTACAATTTCTTTGACAAGCTTTTTGCTGTAAAATTTTTCTTTTTTCGCGATTTTAATAAATAATGGATGTATTTCAGGAAGAGACTGCCCATCTAACACATGCCTTGAGTATGCTACGGCAAAAATCGGTTCTATGCCGCTTGAAGCGGATGCGATTATACTTATCGTACCTGTGGGAGCAATTGTAGTTGTAGTGGCATTTCTCATATATGGAGATGATCGATCATCAAAAACACTTCCTTTGTAACAAGGGAAATTCCCGCGCTTTTCGGCAAGCGCTGCCGATGCATTTCGAGATTCCTCCGAAATAAAGGACATAATCATTTTTGCCTGCGAAACCGCTTCATCAGAGTCATAAGGTATGCCCATTTTTAACAACATATCGGCAAAACCCATTACGCCAAGACCCACCTTTCTGGTTTTCTTGCTCATTTTTTCAATATGAGAAAGAGGATATTTATTCACATCTATTACATTATCAAGAAAGTGAATTGCGCTATGCACTGTTTCTTTTAACCGGTTCATATTCAAGGCGCGTCCAATAACCATTCTGGATAAATTTATAGAACCAAGGGTGCATGATTCATAAGGCAAGAGAGGCTGTTCTCCGCAAGGATTTGTTGCTTCAATATCTCCAAGATGAGGGGTTGGATTTTTCTCGTTTACTCGATCAATGAATATTATTCCAGGTTCACCGGTTTGCCAGGCAGAATTAACAATCATATCGAAAATAATCCTGGCATTAACTGTCTTGACGACATCACCTGTCCGCGGGCTTATGAGATCAAAATCAGAATCCTTCTTAAGCGCATCAATAAATTTTTTTGTCAGAGCTACTGAAATATTAAAATTATTTAACTTGCCGGAATCATTTTTTGAATTTATAAAAGCTTCGATGTCAGGATGATCAACGCGTAAAATCCCCATGTTTGCGCCTCTGCGAGTGCCTCCCTGCTTGACGGTCTCGGTGGCCACATCAAAAACAGACATAAATGAAACAGGACCGCTTGAAATACCTGCTGTGGATAAAACCATATCTTTTTCAGGACGTATTCGCGAAAAAGAAAATCCTGTGCCTCCTCCGCTTTTATGAATCATCGCAGTATTTTTCAAAGATTCAAATATACTTTCCATGGAATCTTCAATCGGAAGCACAAAACAGGCGGCAAGCTGTCCGAGACGTCTGCCGGCATTCATAAGGGTTGGTGAATTAGGCAAAAACCAGAAATTCGACAAAAGTTTGAAA
>JAFCZU010000398.1 GCA_019314185.1 Deltaproteobacteria bacterium
ATGGCGACGAGCTGAAAAAGGGGATTATCGGCGCCATCGGGGATATGGACGCGTATATGTTCCCCGATGCCAAGGGGTATGCCTCGATGGTCCGATATCTGACGGGGAACACTGACGAGGATATGCAACAGGTGCGGGATGAAATTTTTTCCACGACGGCAGCGGACTTCAAACAGTTTGCCGACGTACTGGATGAAGTGTCGCGCCATGGATTGGTGAAGGTCCTGGGTTCTGAGCGTGCCATCGGGGAAGCCTCCGGCGGTGCCTTGCCGTTGCTGAAGGTGGTCAAGGTGCTGTAGTCTGCGGGGGGAATTCTTGTCACACATCACACAACACAAACCAAGGGGTGTGAACCATGCACCCCTGTGCCATGAGCTGACTAGGGACAAAAGAAGCCACATCTAACCTATAAGGATTGAATCGATCCGCGAAGCGGTCGAACTCAATCCATTGTTCAATAAGCCCGATCTCATTATATAGGGTAATGATTGGTTGCTGTAGAGAGGAGAGGGATTTTGGAGTTGTAAGTTTTGACAGGGTTTAGCGAAATTTATCGTTCTTTGATAAAACAGATATCGTTTTCACTCCTGAAATTGTCCTAAAACTGCTTGCTTCCGGTATTGAAGCAACCAGCCGGCGGAATCTGGCAACAGAAATCCATCCCGTCTAAAAAACGGCTTCCGGGGAGGTAATGTCTGCCTTTGTTAACTTGCTACAATTCAATCATTTCAGTCATTATCCGGGTTGCCAAAGTTCATGTGGCATGATGCTGTACCGATACTCAAGTTTTCCTCCACAATGAGAACAGTAAGGCGATGTTTTTTCCTGATTTTCTGGGACTTGACGGCATTCTACGAAAAAGTCGAGGGATAGCTCAATCGCGGCCCGGATATTATCCAGGGTTACCGACGAGCCTGATCCCATAAAGCCGTAATAGCGAATCTTCATGAATCCGGTTGGTAAAACGTGCTGGAGATAGCGCCGGATAAACTCCATGACCTCAAGGGTCATAGTCCTCCAACGGGAACTTTTCTGTTTTTTGTAACGGAAGGTAACCTGGCGGTTTTCTACCTTCACGATTCGACTGTCAGAAATGGCCACCTTGAAAACATAAGGTGCCAGGTATTTCAGGCTTCCTTCGCTGTTGCCGACGGCCTGGCAATTAACATTCCAGTCAATATTCCAGACGACAGGGTCAATCTGATCGAAAAGTCCGGCGTTCTTCATCTCATCCCGGAATTTGGCGCGAAAGATCTTTGACAAGGCTCGTACCGGGACATAAAAATCAACGCGCGAAGAGTGCCAATTGCCACTTTCTTTATCGAAAGCGCCACCAGGAACGATGTAATGGATATGGGGGTGATATTCCAGTTGTCGCCCCCAGGTATGCAGAACTCCGAAAAACCCGGGACAGTCACCGCCGACAAATTCCTTATCGGCAGACAGTTTCTTCAGCGCCGCTGAAGAGGCTGCAAAGAGAGCGGTGTAAGCTATTCTTTGATGACTGCGCATAAAACGGCGCAGTTGACTGGGAACCGTGAAGGTGACCATGAAGTGGTGGCCGGGCAGTTCCCGGTTGAGTTGTTTTTCCAGCCACTGCCGGGCTTTGTGATTCTGGCAGGTCGGGCAGTGACGGTTGCCGCAGGAACGGAAAACGACAGTCGATTTGTTACACTGCCCGCAGGTGTAAACATTAACGCCGCAGACTTCGGTGCGACAATTAATAATGTCCTTGATCACTTTCCGGTGCAGGGCAGGAATTGATTCCTGATAAGTTTCCAGGTACTCGGGGCCATACTCACGAAAGATATCAGCGATAGTTTCCATGATCCAATCCTTTCATGACATCGTTGATAATGCCGAAGGCGTTTTCCTGACCTTTGCTGGTCAGATGCAGATAGACCATGGTGGTTTCCAACTGGGCGTGCCCCAGATAGCGTTGGATAGCGCGGATATTAACGCCTGCTTCAAGGAGATGGGTGGCATAGGAATGGCGCAGGGTATGGACGGAGACATGCCGCTTTTTAATGTCGGCAGCAAATTTTGCCAGGCGAAAGGCGCCCTGGACACTCTCGATGGCCATCGGCGTCTTTGAAATCGGGCCAAGATTTTGGCCACGGCCCAGGGCCGGAAAGATCAGTTCCTGGTTACGGTGTGTAGCCCAGTAACGACGCAGGAGATTCAGAGTTGCATCGGGCAGTGGCACATAACGATCCTTGGCCCCCTTGCCTCGATGAACATGGATAAGTTTACGTTTGCCGTCAATGTCGGACACTTGCAGAAAGAGTCCTTCCTGCAGGCGGAGGCCGCAGGAATAGATGGTTGAATGGAAAACGTAGTTGTGGAAAGTGGTGATTTTTGCGAAGATGCGGTTGATCTCTTCCCGGGTTAATACCGCAGGCAGTCTTTTTTCGTATGGGGCCTTGAGAACTTTGAAAATATGCCAGTCACGTTCGACAACATGAAGATAAAACAATTTGATTGCAGAGTAACAAATGCGCATGGTGTTGGGCTGCCATTTGTTGACGTCCTGACGATGGATAAAATATTTTCTGAGTTCCTCCTCAGTAATCCTGTCGGGATCTTTGCCATGGTGAAACTCGATTAATTTGCGCACATGCCGCGCGTAGGCTTCTTGAGTGCGCTCACTTTTACCATTGAGTTTAAGGGCTTCAACTGCTTTGTCATACCAGGGTGTTTGTAGCGCTGCCATAATACTTCTCCTCTCTTTTTGGGGGTAAAAAGATTTGTATGGAGGGGTATTATGGCAGTTGTAAAGAGGAAAGTTTGCAGAAGGGAAAGTCAGAGAGGTATCGTTTCAGGCAAGCTTGAAAAAAATGGAGCTGAAACCGTTAATTCTGCCGCGTCAGCGGCTTACTTGAACAAAGGCATCCATCCGATCGCAATCGATCGCGGTGAGTGCAAGCACAGCATTCATGGCAAATTCACCATTTAGTAAAAATCATTGCAGCGCCGGGTGATGCCAGTGTTAGGCGTTTTCCAGGTTTAGAGCGACAACAATTAAATTCATATTTCAGTGGAGGCAATGAAATGATAGTCAGAATGTGGCACGGAATGGTAGAGGTTTCAAAATCAGATGATTATGCTGAATTTATGAAAGAGAGAGCGGTGCCAGATTATAGTTCCGTGGATGGTCTGAAAAAACTACTATTTTTGAGAAATGTTGAAGCTGATGTCGCTCATTTTTTGCTAGTAACTTATTGGGAATCCATGGAGGCGGTTAAGAAATTTGCAGGAGATCGTCCTGAAAAAGCCAAATACTATCAAGAGGATGATGATTTTTTATTGGAAAAAGAAGAGACGTCAGCGCTATATGAAGTTTTTTATGAAAGTAGCGACGCCTAACCCATATGAGCCGCCACTTTGTCAATAGGCAAAAAAATCCATATGAGGGGAAAAGCATTTTTCCCTCCCGTTCTTTAACAAATCGAAGAACCTGACTTCATTTCTGAAA
>JAFCZU010000399.1 GCA_019314185.1 Deltaproteobacteria bacterium
CTGCGCACGAGAACCTGCAGCAATATATACCATCGCCAGAATTGCAAATATATATGCCTGGATTAATCCGATTAATAATCCAAAAGCCTGCATTACAACCGGGAATATAAGGGGCGCAATGGAAAGCAGGATGGCACCGATTATCGTGCCGCTCATTATATTTCCAAAAAGCCGCATAGCGAGTGCAATCGTGCGCGACACCTCGCCTATAATATTAAACGGCAACATTAATATCGAAGGTTTGGTGTACTGTTTAAAATAAGATAGACCGTTTTGAGCAATACCATACAGGGGAACCGCAATAAACACACAAACAGCAAGCGCGGCCGTTGTTGAAAGTGAACCGGTCGGCGGATTATATCCGGGAATGATACTTAAAAGATTTGAAACAGCAACAAATAAAAAGAGCGTGCCAACAAAGGACAGGTATCTGCCTGGATCCTGTCCGCTGATCTCACGAATCTCATCTCTTATACCAGTTACCAGTACTTCAAGAAGATTCTGCCATCGAGACAACCGTGTTGCTGAAGAAAGTTTTCTCGTCACAAGCCATGACCCGACAGTCATCAACACCATTATGAACCATGTAAACAGTATGGTCGCATTCAAAGAAACAGGTCCTAATTGAAATAAAATTATTGAATCAGGAGTTATATGCATCCGGCCCCCATACACGCACAAGAATCCCCCGCATTACTAAAAAACCGATCATACATATTATCATCCGTTCCCAATGACCGTCCATGATGAGATAAAATCCAACAAGGATTATCCCAAGGCGTCCAAAAAAGCTGCACATACTCAAAAGGGCCGGCTTTCTGACCTTAGAAAGCCGCTTAACAGTCAACCACAAACCTCCGAAGTAAAATGCCCCAAGACCCATGCCTGCAGCAAAAGCCATTATGAGGATTACAACTTCACTCATTCTGCTTTCTCTCTTTATCCCCCTCAATCATCTTTCGCTCAGATGTTATCCATAACCATGCGTTTAAACAACCTAAAATAAGACCGATGATGAGAAGCATCAATGTCCAGGAATAGCGGCTCGGCCATTTTATATCTATCCAGACACCCAGGCCGATGCCGAGCAGGGTGGGAATAACTACCGACCAGCCAAGGACACCAAACATACCCAGTCCAAACCAGACGACGCTCTCCTTCTCACGACGCGCTTTGATCTTGCGAACCTCTTTGGCCCCCACTGTTTCGCTGAATTTATCACCTGACTGTCGATGTTTTTTATTCACAGGTTGCATTTATGCCATACCGGATTGTTTTGAAAGATGAACGTCCAACATCGAACATTGAACATCGAACGTCGAATAATGATGTCGCTCAGCTCTTTAAATTATATTAAAATCGAATAAAAAAAACAAACACCAAATAAAAAACAAAGGTTCAGGGTTAAGATGTTCAGATCGAAATTTGAAACCCCTAACCAGCAAAAACATCTGACCTCCGACATCTGACATCTGTTTCTTCATCTTTTCCAATTCAATATTCGATGTTGGACGTTCGATGTTCGATGTTCATTTTTTTCAGCGCTTATGCTGTCAATCCCTGTTTTGAAGATCCATAAAGCGCCTGATAAAACCAGCTTCAAGTCTGGCTAATGCCGAACGTGACATTTTTTCCCGATCCTCAAGCTCAACAAATTGTTTCTGAACAGTTTTTTTCAGCGCTCCAAGATCAGGGCCACGCACGGCATTTCTGGTGGAAAACATAACCTCCTGGCCGCATTTGATCAGGATGCCTTCATCAACAGCATAAAAGAGTTCAACGAGGCCGGGGGTCACAAAAGAAAAAATGCTGGGAACAATGGCCGCCACAAAATCAACATGACTGGGCAAAAGACAAAAAGAACCATTCTCAGCCTCGGCAATCACCTTGATGACATTCTGGTCAACAAGAATCTCTGTGGGGAGTAAAATCTTAAGTTTCATGGTTTTTTCGCTTCATTAATATTTCCGATCATATAAAGCGATTTCTCAGGATAATCGGAAAATTCATCATTCAATATGCGCTCGCAACCATCTAAAGCATCTTTCAGGTTAACCATCCTGCCTTCATAGCCTGTGAATTGCCGGGTTGTAAAAAAAGGCTGCGTCATAAACCGTTCCAATCGTCTGGCACGAAGCACAATCCGCCTGTCATCCCGCGATAACTCCTCCAGCCCTAACATGGCAATGATGTCTTTCAGTTCTTCATATGTCGCAAGTGTTTTACGCACATCCTGTGCCACACGGTAGTGCCTCATTCCAACTACAGGAGGCACAAGCATTTTAGACCCGGATTTGAGCGGGTCTATGGCTGGATATAGTCCTTCGCCGGCCTTTTTTCTTGATAATACTATGGATGCGGAAAGATGAGAAAAAGTGTGAACTGCCGCGGGGTCCGTAAAATCATCCGCAGGCACATACACAGCCTGAATGGAGGTAATAGCGCCGCTAACTGTATTACATATCCGCTCTTCCAGCCTCGCTAATTCAGTTCCCATGGTCGGCTGATAACCGAGGCGGGAAGGTATTTGCCCCATGAGCCCTGACACCTCTGACCCGGCCTGGATAAAACGAAAAATATTGTCGATTAAAAGCAGCACATCCTGCCTCGCGTCATCTCTGAAATACTCGGCCATGGTCAGCGCTGCATGACCTACTCTGAATCTGGCTCCGGGCGGTTCATTCATCTGTCCGAACACCATTATTGTGTTGTCAAGAACCCCGGCCTTCTTCATCTCGCGGTAAAGCTCCTCCCCTTCCCTGCATCGTTCACCAATACCGCAAAAGATACTGACGCCCTCACGTTGGCCGACAATATTATGTATCATTTCAGTAATTATTACTGTCTTACCAACACCAGCGCCACCAAAAAGACCGGCCTTTCCTCCCCTCTCCATAGGAGCCAGAACATCAATAGCCTTTATGCCGGTTTCAAAAATTTCAGGGGTTGTCGCGCGTTGACTGATGGGCACAGGCTCCCTGTAAACAGAACGCCATTCTCCGCCTTTGATTTCACCTTTTCTATCAATAGGTTCACCGAACAAATTGAACATTCTTCCAAGCAAATGCTTTCCTACCGGAACATGCAAAGGCTGGCCGGTATCAATAACCTGCGAACCAAGAGCAAGCCCCTGGGTCAGAGTCAGTGCAACACCGCGAATAATTTCTGAACTGAGATGGGTCTCAACCTCAACAGCTACCCCGCCATTATCACCTGTTCTCAAAAGGTTGTGTATATGAGGAAGTCTTTTGGAGAAATGGACATCAATTACGCTCCCGCGAACGGAAATAACTGTGCCATAGTTCGATTGATTTAAAGTGTCATGCTCTGTCATTTTAACCTAAAATGAGCGATCAGCCATTAGCTTTTAGCAGTTAGCACAACAATTTCAATATATTGATAGAAGTCAACATTTCACACAATGGGTGAAAATCGAATCGCTGGCAACCACACGAAACAATACCTGCCGCGACGGTTTAAGAAAAACATTGCAAAAAATGTCTTTAAACTATATTGAAATCTATAAATAGATACTACCATCTGCATCTTTTTTATGATTATAATGGATGGTTGATATTGTCAAGATTGATGGCGTCGTAAAAAGTCCCATCTACTGCGTTGCAGTAATTTTTCAGACTCTCAACATACTACATGTATGTCTTCGATCCTGAAAAATTACTACGCCTTGTATATGAAACTTTTTACCGTAGCCATCTATAGTTAAATTAGTAAATTCATCAGGATTGACATTCAATCCAAATTCATCGACATGCAAAATGACACGCCTGCTTAAAAAACCTACATCCATTCAGTTAATTGTAGCTGGATTTCTTTTTCTTATTTTCATCGGCGCTTTTCTTCTAACCCTGCCGTCCGCCTCTTCGAGCGGATATCGCCAATCCTTTCTGGATGCCCTGTTTACAGCCGGTTCCGCTGTCACTACAACCGGACTGGTTGTGGTAGATACAGGGTCGTTCTATTCCCGATTCGGGCAAATAATTATCCTTGCGCTTTTTCAAATCGGCGGGTTGGGATATATGATAATAATAACCTTTGTAGTTCTGGGCATAGGCGGCAGGCTGTCTATAAGCGGCCAAACTTTGCTGAGACAGTCAATAACCCGGCCAACCCCTGTTGACATGTTCCGCTTTGCAAAAATCATCCTCCTTTTCACCCTTGTATTCGAGCTGGCCGGAACCATTTTTCTTGGGCTTTCCTGGATGCGGTTTTTCCCGAGCGGAAAAGCTTTTTACCTGGCTGTCTTTCACTCGGTATCCGCATTTTGCACTGCGGGATTCTCTCTTTTTCC
>JAFCZU010000709.1 GCA_019314185.1 Deltaproteobacteria bacterium
TGCTGTATTTACTGCCTGCATCGCCATATTGTATCCCCCTTTGGTTTCTTATTCAGGAAATATGCCGTGATCACGAATCCATCTTCTTTTGAAATCTCCCTGTAAACAACCACCGGCCATTTATTTTTCCCCATGTTCTTCGTTGCTTTCAGGCTCCCTTTATTGCCCATGATTATGAAATCCGGTTTTTCGACAGCTTCCAGAACCTCAAAATAGTAGCTGGCTAAATCGTCGTGGTTCTCGGTAATATGAAACCATCGCTCATACGTTAAACGTATCGGCACGCCATTAACTGAATAGGCGCTCTCCACATCCCGTTCGCTTCCCAACTTGCTCCCCCCTTCTTCTTCTCTTCTTCTTCTTCTCTTCTTCTTCTTCTTCTTCTCTTCTTCTTGTCTTCTTGTCTTCTTGTCTTCTGACCTCTGATCTCTGATCTCTATCCTTTCAGCTTCCATTCTCCCATCCAAGGACTTCCCCATACAATTCAGCATACTGCCTTGCTATTGTTTCGATGTCAAAACAGGCCACCGCCTTTTCCCTCTCCCTCGCCTTTACACACAGCTCTTTATGCCGATTTTCATCGGATAATACCCAGTTGATTCCGGCGGCAAGGTCGCTGGTGTCAAATAGTTTTGCAAGGTAGCCGTTAATTTGGTGTTCAATCATATCAGACATGCCACAAATATCAAAAGCAACAACTGGTGCGCTCATAAGTTTTCTGAATCATACAAGGAGCGCAGCTCATTAAATATCTGTTGATTAATTGACAGGCCTAAAATATTCTTTTCAACTCTTTCTCTCCTATCTGAGATATTTAATTTAAACCCTAAAAAGCGGCTAACTTCTTCAACCTGATTCCAAATGTCATCATATCGAATAATAAATACGTTATTGGACTTTACATTTTTCCATGTGGTCATTTGCTTTTTATAATTTAATATATCTTTTTTAAACAAGTCATTTCGAACACCTTTCCCTTTGAGATGAAAAAGATGTTCATCTAACCAAATATCACCCTCTTTTTCAATTATTTTATCAACAGAAAGCGCAGAATCGAGAGGATCTCCATACACATACAGAATTTTAACATTCTTTAATTTATCCACATTCTCTGGACACAAGTCATGAGTTTTATAAACAATACCGTTAATAAATTCTTTATTTTCCAAACGCCATGCTTCATCTTTTATCGACTGTGATAGAATATTCTTAGCATAAGAACTTAATAAGCAACATCTTGATGCAACCCAAGACTGTGCAATAGCGTCATATAACATGGTTGACCCTGCTCTTCCGATAGAGGCTACCACAATCGCATAATCTTGTTTTGTCAACAACAACCTGAATACAACTTTCACCTGGTGACGAATTGATTTGTAGCTTTGCATTAAGAGCCTGCAAAGAGGCGCTCCTTCCATCATCTCTCTTTGTATGAGTAGCAACCAGCCCATCACCAATATTTGATATGAGATTTGCAACAGGATAAACAACCAAACCACTATGATTAAGAATTGTGATTTGCCATTGATAATCCCAAGTATCAAGCCCCTTCTTCAATTTATCCAAATGAACAAGTTTATTAAGCTTATTCAAAAACTTCACAGACCACTGTTCTGGTGATGACAATTGCTCCAGATAGAACGGATTCATCTCTCTTTGTTGCCACCTATCACGCCAAGTTGCCCACCCCCAAACCTGAGCAAAAGAGCCAAAGCAGTGGCTCTCATATTTGCCTTCATATCTTAGGCCAAAATTATTCCCACAGATATGCCATATATTCTCATTCTCAAAAAACCAGTCAATCGCAGAACTTACACCTATCCTACATCCAAGGTTCTTTTCTCTAAACAGAGTTTTAACCTCACAATCCCAATCCACCTGTGTCGCGATCCGGCGCACCTGTTTCACTTTTTCCGCCTCGCCAGCTTTATCCGCCCTTGGGCCATCGGCGGCAACATAAAGCCTGGGCGGTTTGGCCTTGCGGATTGCCTCAAATACCTGTTTGGTTGTATCAGGACGGTTAAAGACCAGGAAGAGAACCGCTGTTTTCAGCGGGTGCGGAGGTGTAAACGTATTTGATGAAATTTTTTACATATCACCCTCCATTCAGAGCTCAACAATCCCTCAAAATACCTAATAGTTTTTACCAGCCCGTCTTTCAGCTTAATGAGGGGTTTTTTCACAATCACTCCTAATCCTTGATCAATGCCACAATATTTTGAAAAGCATAAATCTCACAATGCACTGGATTATATTGTTCAATTGGTATCAAACCATCCCGTACCATTTATTGTATGATAATTGATAATTACCATCCGATGGGATACCTGTCAACTATCAAAGGATCTCTAACCTCTTTTAATTTATATACTATTTCATTTAAATTAACTTTTCCTGTTGCCAGACCATACTGAAGTGTTATAGTAATTTCTCGTTTCATCACGGTCTCTTTC
>JAFCZU010000400.1 GCA_019314185.1 Deltaproteobacteria bacterium
CATAATAAAATTTATTTTGCAAGTATCTATTAATGAAATAAACAGGTTACAAGAAAACGAAAACGGGAATTTTAATTGTCGTTACCGGGAAAAAATAATTGTCGTTGATCACACACCGGAGACCTGCACCCTGATTGGCGATACGACCATGAAAAACAGCGCCGGCAATGATGTGCATTTTAAGATGCTGAAGTTTCCCTACAAAATACTGGAAGATGTCTCCCGCAATTTTCAGATACAGCAGCAGCCAAGCTCCCAGGAAAACGTCAACAACCTTATCAATTCCACAGGGTTTTATTTCAATGATGATGTTGAGATTGAAGTTGAGAGAATAAAACAGGGCTTGAAGATTACCAGGTTTGAGACAAAAATCCTGGATAAGCAGGAAAAGCGCTTAAAAGGACTTGACGGGCTTGCAATGCTGCTTGTGGATGTTGATTATGACAATGAGATTTTTGATATGGACAGAACCGTATTTGCCAAAGATATTAGCGCTGACGGCGAAATCAGAATGACAGGTTTGACGGAGAGTGTTGCTGTTATTGCCATTGATAAACATGGTAATGAGAGCAAAGTGTATATACTATGAGAGTAGCGAATGAAATCCCCCTCACCCCGGCCCTCACCCCGGCCCTCACCCCGAGGGGAGAGGGAGGATGAGCGCGAAGACCGAGAAAATATAAAAGTGAGTTGAAATGGCAAAGCGACCGAAAAGACAAAAAGCGATAAAAAGACTGAACTTGTCCGATCACACCCTGGATATAAATATCCGGAAATGCAATTATAACAAGTTCAGTTTTTCTGATATAGAGGAATATGTCAGCGAGCTGGTTGGTTCGCGTGACTATCAGCATGATGCCATTAAACAGATCATGATTTATCTATGGGGCGGCAGTTACAAGAGCATCGCTGAACTTGGAAGAGAAAATTATAAACAGAAATTGCAGATTCAACAGCGGTTTGGGACCGAAGAAAATTTCCTCCGCCAACTCCCCCTTCCTGACCGACTCTCAGGCGTGGTGCATATGGCTACCGGCACGGGAAAATCTTATGTAATCTTTGCAATTGCCTGGCTTTCCCTTGTCATGGGGCTTACAAAACGGGTTCTTGTGCTCGGTCCGGCCTCAACCATTATCGAACAGGGTCTGCGCGAAAAATTCAAAGAACTGATAAACAAAAGAGAATTCAACAGCAAGCTTCCGCAAAGATTCAGGGGAAAAGCCATTAACCTGCTCACAGACAACGACCCTATAGAAGACGACTCCATTGTCATTGAAAACATCAACGCAGTCTACACCTTTGGCGGTATCACCGACACCTTGTTCAAAAATACCGACGAAGTCCTTGTTCTTGGAGATGAAATCCATCATGCTTATTCACATTTGAAATATGCGGATAACTGTCTTGTTCTTGACAAGGAAGAAGGGCTGGAGGGGAAGAAGAGTGAAGCAAGGGATGAACGATTATGGATGCGCTTTTTGCAGGAAAACACTAAAATCACCAGGCACATCGGTTTTACCGGTACACCTTATAATCAGAACGAGTATTTTGCCGATATCATTTTCAACTACTCCATCAAGGATGCAACCGAAGAGAAATATATCAAAAAGATCAATTCGATTATCCGTACCAAGACCGATGAAGGCGACGACCGGCTCACTATTGATCAGCGATTTGAGATGGTGCTGAAAAATCATCTGGAAAACAGGGATAAGTATGCGTACAAAACCCGTTTGGGCAAAAGGATTGTAAAACCGATAACGATTTTTATCTGCCCCAGTCAAAATAATGCGACAAAAAGAAGTGATGAGTTTGTCACGTTTCTGACCGGATATGAGAAAAAGAATCATGGTATGCAGGGAACGGATTCGGAAGTCATAGACAGGCTGCGTAAAAAAGTAATCTGCGTTGTAAGCCGCATCTCAAAATCGGAATATAAACAGGAGCTTGATAATATCGAAGAAATAGACCCGAAAAAGATCGGCGGGAGCGTGGAGTTTATTTTTGCGGTCAATAAACTTTCAGAAGGCTGGGACGTGGACAATGTTTTTCAGATAGTTCCAATGGAAGAGAAGGTCTTTAATTCCAAGCTTCTTATTTCACAGGTGCTTGGCAGGGGGATGCGCATACCCCGAAAAGTCCCCAATGCGCATATTCAGCAAAACTATCCTGTCTTGACGGTTACAAATCACGACAAATTCGCAGATCACATCAGGGAGCTTGTTGACTCTGTTACCGAAAGTGACATGTATCTTACCTCTTTGCCTCTGACTGACAGGGAACAAGGAAGAGGCACGCATAATTTTACCCTGTTTAACCTCAATTATATCCCAAACATACGTTTTGAAAAGGCTGACCACATAGACCAGTGGCCTCCTGGTAAGCTTATATTAACGCCGTTTGAAGAAAAACTCGGCGTCAAAGTCATAAGGACTAAAGACGAAAAGCGGTATGAACTGGTAAGAAATTTTTATACAGTCGATCAGATTGTTTACGATATCTTTAACCGTTTTAAATATAGAACGTTTGAGGCCTTGCATTTTGATTTTGGCAGCGTGGTCATAGATGACCATTATCCTGAAGAGGATGAAATCATGCAGGTTATTCTTGACGCCATGAAACAGGCCGGAATCAAGGGAGACAAGCTTTCGGAAGAGAACAGAAAACAGATCGATAATTATTTTAACCAGTTTCTGCCACGGGGAAAGAAGAAGCGGGTCTTTGAAAATATTTCAGGGGATTTGATTCCGGTTGATACTGCCGAAAAAATGGACAGGTCCGGCATCCGGGTGAGTGAACTTGAAAGGGACAGAACTGCATTCTTAAGCGAGGATTATGAAACCGAGGTCGGAGAAACAAACAAATTTGTACTGGAATACATTAACGAATTGAGAGGTCGCCCGGAAGATAAGCAACAGCTTTCTCTTTTTAAGCCTGAAGATTTTGTGGAGAGAAGAGATGAAATCATCCGGACATTTGTAAGGGGCGATACAAGGCCGCCTTATGTAGTAAATACATCAAAACTGAAAAGTCCCCAAAATATAGCTATAGTCTCCCATTCGCCGGAAAAGGAGTTTGTTTTTCAATTGATAGACAATTCTGATTATATTGATTCGTGGGTAAAATCGCCCGACAAAAATTTCTACTCCATTGATTATGAATACTGGAAAGGCGGCAAGGACAGGGTCAGGCGAAGTTTTAATCCCGATTTTTTCATAAAGATCAATCTTGACGAATACATTTCAAGACTTGAGAGCAAAGGAAATCAAGATCATCTTGAAAACCTAAAAAAGCTACAGGATGAAGGAATAGAAACTCTCATCAAGGTGGTGGAAATCAAGTCTGACGAAGAGCAGGATGAAGCAACCCCGAAAAAAGAGGAGTATGCAAAGGGCCATTTTGAACAGGTGAACAGCAAATTAAGTACATTGAACCTGGCAGATATTGAGAGCAGATATAGGACAGATGCGAAGATGCGAAGCAGTATTACACCTTTGATTTGCTCACACCCAATCATTTCCCGCGCTGGTTTACGGATTTAAAAAAAGGCTGGCTGGCTGGTTAAGGGAGGCTCTTCCTGGGTGGAATATCGAGGGGAAACTCTCTCTTTTGATTTCATCTTCGGCACACCCAGAAAACAGGAAATCAGAGGATTCCCTATTAAAATTGGGGACGACTTGCGAGACGGGACGACTTGCGGGACGTACATTAGTTTATAAGTTGACTTGGTAATTGAACTGAAGAATGTAGTTGACTATGTTGAATAATTGTAAGGATAAAGAACGTAAAGGGGATTAGGGAACGTAAGATGAAACCACTTGAATCACTTTGGCAAGAAACCAAACAGAAATTTGATAAACTCGAAAAAGCCCTTGTTTATGGTTATATTGATTTTTTGCGAGAAGTGGCAAGAATATACATTGAGCATAACAGAATGGTGTTTTTCCAGGAGAATCAGTTTGTTCATTGGGGAGAATGGAACTTTGGTTCCCTTTTAATTGAAGGAGATGAAGAAGTAGATGCTGTCTTTGGCAACTCCCAAAAAAGACTTATGACAGACCAGATGGATTAAAATACCGCCTTTATTATGG
>JAFCZU010000060.1 GCA_019314185.1 Deltaproteobacteria bacterium
TACGATCAATCCCAAACGGATAAGACGTTTAATGCGGCTTATGGGACTTGAAGCCATATATCCAAAACCGAATCTGAGCAAGGTGTCAAAAAAGCATAAAATTTATCCATACCTGCTGCGATGCGTTTCCATTGATCGAGCTGACCAGGTATGGTCAACGGACATTACGTATATTCGCTTAAAGCAAGGTTTTATCTATCTTGTAGCGGTGATAGACTGGTTCAGTCGCTATGTCCTGAGCTACGAATTTTCAACGACACTGGACAAGGATTTTTGCATAAAAGCTCTGCAAGACGCCTTAAAAGTTACAAAACCTAAGATATTTGTAACTACTCAGGTGGATAGGCTGAAGACTGTTAGGGAAAAGCGCATTTTGAAGCCATGTTTGGCGCAAGAAACAGACCTCGCCTGCCTCGCCTGAGCGAAAGCTTGAATTCTGTTGACTGTTTCTTTTGGGCGAGAGCGATGGCGGGCAAGGCATGAAAGCGCGGGAATATCAAGCATATTCCTGCGCTTTCGCAACGCAGCCAGGCAGGATGCATCGGCTCTTAAAATGTAAAGTTATTTTTGCGCGAGCCATACGTACATATTTTTCGGATAAACTCCCATGCATAAAGTAATGAATCAGGAATTAATCGTTGTTGTTATGCCAAACGGTTCTCTGCAACTGGAATGGACAAACACACAGGATGCTGTCAGCAAAAACAGCCGGCTGTTACAGAAAGAAATATACAAGCGTTTCACGACAGATGCCGATTCATGGCTCCTGTTTTTGGGCTTTTGCGATCATCAGGTTTTGCTTTCTACTTCTCTTGATTACTGGCGAAGTTTTGCCGGAGCTTTTGCAAAAAGATTGAGTAAGACTCCTGATCTGGAAATTCTACGTCATAAAGTAAGGCTTTTAATCGAAAAAGATGAATTGAAAAAGTATTTAGAGCTGGTTCCGCCGATGATCGGTTCAGAATACTTGAGCGTTGAATTACTTGAGGATGTGTGGAAGAAAACAAACCGTTCTTTTATCCTTTCTATCAAATCCTATGACGGAACTGTCGAAGCTTTTATCAAGTCTTACAGCCCCAATGTGCATCTTGTTGGAAGGGTCTTTTTTCATCTTGTGGAAAACAAGAGCGATGATTGTCCGTTTGCTTTTATGGCGACATATTCCACAGGGCTAAACAAGCAGGGACGTTCCAAACATCTCCCGCTCAAATACGCATTGCAGGAATATGCAGATAATAACGACAAGCTTCTGGAACTTCTTGCGACAGTGCATACAGCCGCAGGAAAGAGCCCGCTGATTGAAGATCTTCTTGAAACCGGAGAACTGTTTCATCCCCTTGCATGGACAACAGGAGAGGCATTTACTTTTCTAAAAGAAATTCCGGTTTTTGAGGAATCAGGTATTTTGTGCAGAATGCCGGACTGGTGGAAAGGCAGCAGGTCAAGCCTGAAATTGAATTTTAGCGTCGGCGATTCCAAACCCTCCTTTGCAGGCATGGATGCAATCTTAAATTTCAATGCCCGGTTATTTCTCGGCAACACACAGATTACGGAAAAGGAGGCAAGGCAATTATTAGATGAATCAGAAGGGCTTGCCTTTATAAAAAACAAATGGGTGGCGGTAGATCAGAGAAAATTAAAGCAGACACTGGATGCCTATGAAAAAGCAAAAAAGATGATGGGTGATGGAGAAGGATTGAGCCTGAAGGATGCCTTTAGACTCCAGCTTATGCCTGAAAAACTGATGGGCATTAACACGCAGGAAATAGATCAGGATATTTCAAACGGAAAATGGTTAAAAACGGTTGTTCAGAAACTGCGCGATCCTGACCTGATTACTTCAATAAGGCCAGACAAGACATTTAAGGCAAAGCTGAGAAAATATCAGCAAAAAGGATTAAACTGGCTCTATTTCCTGCATTCCTTGCAATTCGGAGCCTGCCTTGCGGATGATATGGGCCTTGGCAAAACAGTACAGGCACTCGCATTTTTAAATAAAATAAAGAGCAATTTTACAAGAGCAGGAAAACCAAACAAGGCCAGCCTGCTGATAGTTCCAGCCTCACTTATTTCCAACTGGGAAAATGAGATCAAGCGGTTCTCTCCTGAAATTAAATTTTATATCGCGCATCCAGGAGCAGGCGAAAAGAAAAATATCGGGCCAAAGGACAAAAAAACATTAGATGCATTTGATCTTGTTATAACAACATATGCCTTGATTCAAAGGTACAAATGGCTTCAATCCCATTCCTGGAACTACATTATTCTGGATGAGGCGCAGGCCATTAAAAACCCCGGCACAAAACAGACCAGAGCAATAAAAAATCTTGTTTCTCATAACAGGATAATAATGACTGGAACTCCTATCGAAAACAGGCTGACAGATATCTGGTCATTGTTTGATTTTTTAAATCCAGGGCTGCTTGGAAACGCAGGAGAGTTTAAGAAATTTTCAAAAGGCTTAAAAGACAATCCTTCCGGTTATTCAAGATTGCGCAAACTAATCAGTCCATATATTTTAAGGCGTTTAAAGAGCGACAAATCGGTTATTTCCGATCTTCCTGAAAAGGTTGAGATGAAGACATATGCTTCGTTAAGTAAAAAACAGGTTGTTTTATATAAGAATGTAGTTGAAATGATAAAACAGGCGGTTGCCGAGACAGAAGGTATTCAAAGAAAGGGGCTGATTCTTTCTTCTCTTATGAAGTTCAAGCAGATCTGTAATCATCCGGATCAATATCTCGGCACAGGAGAATTTGAAGAAAAAGAGAGCGGCAAGTTTTTAAGACTTCGTGAAATATGCGAAACGATATATGACAAAAGAGAAAAGGTTCTGATCTTTACCCAGTTTAAGCAAATGGCGGAGCCGCTTTGCGATTTTCTGGAAACCATTTTTAATAGAGAAGGGTTGATCCTGCACGGCAGCGTGGCAGTGAATAAGAGAAAGAAAATTATTGAACAATTCCAAAGCAAAAATTATGTTCCATTTATGGTCCTGTCATTAAAGGCCGGCGGCGTCGGGTTAAATCTGACCGCGGCAAACCATGTCATTCATTTTGACCGTTGGTGGAATCCTGCTGTGGAAAACCAGGCAACCGACAGGGTATTCAGGATTGGTCAGAAGAAGAATGTTATTGTTCACAAGTTTTTAACCAAAGGCACTGTGGAAGAAAGGATTGACATGATGCTTGAAGAAAAATCAAAGTTGTCTCAAGACATTATCGGCAGCGCAGGCGATAAATGGATAACCGAAATGAAAGATAATGAATTAATAGATCTCTTTAAATTGACATTGTAACCTAAATTGTGCGATTAGCCGTTAGCACAATAATTTCAATATCTTTGATAGAGGTTAACATTTTCACCCAATGGGTAAAAATCGAATTGTTGGTAACCACCCGAAATAATAAGAGCTAATCGCTCATCTTAGGTGTAAGGAAGCTGGAGATAATTATGAGCTGGGGTTATTATCCGCGTTATGTATCTGTTGCGGAAAAGAAAGCAAAAGCAGCCAAAAAGCTGAAACAGCTTAAAAAGAAAAATCATAATATCAGACCGGTTGTTATCGAAGGAAGCGCTATTGCCGGGACATGGTGGGGCAAATCATGGAATCGTAACCTTGAACGGTATGCGGATTACAGCAATCGAATCGGCAGAGGACGAAGCTATGTCCGTCACGGAGCTGTGCTGGACCTTCAGATAGATGCGGGAAAAGTCGAATCCCTGGTTCAGGGAACAAGATCAAAACCTTATTCAGTAAGCATCAAGATAAAAGCGATTGACAATAATATCTGGCGGGGAATAAAGACCTCTTGCAGCGGCAAACTGGATTCCATGCAGGAGCTTTTGGCTGGAAAATTTCCCAAAGCGCTGAATGAAATTTTTATGGCGCAGGGCAAGGGCCTCTTTCCCTCGCCGGAAGAAATAGAATTTTCCTGCAGTTGTCCTGACTGGGCATATATGTGCAAACATGTGGCTGCTACCTTGTACGGCATAGGCGTAAGGCTTGATGAAGATCCGGGTTTGTTTTTCAAGCTCAGAAAAGTCAGGATGGAAGATCTGATAACAGGAGCCGTAGAAGATAACACCCGCAAACTGCTCGAAAAAGCCAAAAAGAAAACAAAAAGGGTTATTACAGACTCGGATCTGGCAAATGTGTTCGATATTGATATGGACGTACCCGCCGGCCTCATTAAAAAAAGCGATAACATTGCAAAAAAATCGATAAAAAAGAAAAAAGCGCCTGATCATACATCTAAGAGAACTAAAGACAGATCCGCAACTAATAAACCAAGGAAGAAAATCGCAGCAAAAAAGGTTGTTTTCAGGGCAAAAGCCAAAGTTAAAGTAGAAACTCTATCCGACACTGTTCTCGATGTTATCAGAAGGAGCAAAAAAGGGGTTACTGTCTCGGTTATCAGAGAAAAAACAGGATTAAAGAAAAAACAGATACAAAATTGTATCTACAAAGCTAAGAAACAGGGCATGATTAAGAATAAAGCAAGAGGCATTTATATGCCGTTATAAAACCGGTGACTTTATCAAAAGTTAACCGCTATTCGTGCTATTCTGCGGTGTTTTTTTTAATTTAAACCATTCTCTCAATTTCCTTTATTTTTTTATCAAGCCTTTTTTCAGAAACAGGACAGGATGTCTTTAGTTCCTGGGCAAAAATAGATACTTTGTATTCTTCGATCAACCAGAAGTATTTTTCAATTTCCTGCTTTTTTTCTTCCGATACTGAGGAAGAAAGATTTTTTAACATTTCATTAAGCCTGACAATATAAATTTCAAGTTTTTTTGCTTTCAACTCATCCTTTTCAAAATTTATGGACGCTCTTTGTGCCCGAATAGCAATTGCTTTGACATATCTTGCAATGTGCGTCAGCTTTTCATTGTCGTACAAATCCATAAATGTTTCAGGAACAAGCTTAGACAGGTCATTTCTCAGGCCATTATAAAACTGCACAAGGTTGCTGCCCGGTTTGTTTGCCTTTTCCAGATTGAAAATAGAAAGTCTTGTTTCATAATAAGCTTTAAGAACAGGCATTACTTGGTTTAACAACTCAAGCCCTTTTTTGAGTATGGTTGGCGACAGGGATTTGGCGTGTGAGTAAAAAGCATCTTTTGTTCTTATGTTTCTGCAAAAGAGCTTTTTTATAATACTTTCATACATCCTTTGTTCAAAAATCTTTGGCCCGCCAAAATAATCAACCATGTTTTTCTTTTCCTTCGGCAGACTCAGGTTCTTTTTTAAAAATTTCAGGTCTTTTGAAAAATGCATGGTAAAAAGCGCGGCAACGCCCTTTTTATGAGATCTTACGGCCTCGTCTCTTTTTTGAAAAAGTTGCAAATTTATGCTTTTATTACCTTTTTTTTCTAACTCAAGACCGGGATATACAATCAATTTTGCCCCATGTTTCCCTGTTATGGTAATAGCATCGGGCAGATCTTCAAAATCCCATTTTTTTATATTTATTATTTCCCGTTCTTTTTTTGCGGATTCAAATTCATCACTTTTATACTGATCCGTCTTGCTTGATATACTCCGGCTCAAAATAGTTTTGCTTCTGCCGGAGCATAAAACCTCGCCTTTTGGATCTGTAATAGATATCCGCATTTTAAGATGATCAGGCAGTTGAGCCTCAGACCATGCTGAAGCAGGGATGTCCTTTCCGAAGCGTTTGTAAATGAATTTGCTTAGAGCTGTTATCAGGGAGGTTGATTCCCCGGGCATTTCTTTCACAATTATATCTACGGTATTTGTCACAGGAACAAGCTGTTTTCTGTAATTTTTAGGAAGACCTTTAATAAGAGCGGTTATTTTATCCCTGTACAATCCGGGCGCTATCCATTCAACAGATTCTGCAGGAACAGTTGCTGCAAGCGCTTCCGGAACTTTAATAGTTATACCGTCATCGAGGCTTCCAGGTTTAAAATTGTAATTACATTTGAATTTATGTGTCCCAAGGGTAATATCTTCCGGGAAAAGAGACAACTCTTCTTCATCCGGCAAATATCGAAGAAGATCATTTTTTTCCATTCTAAGAAATCTGTCGGCGCCTTTTTCTTTCAGGCGCTTTTTAAGGGTTCTGATATCGTAAATTTCTTTAAGTCGTTTTTGATAAAAAGCAAAAATATCTTCGTCGCTTATCAGTATATCCCTTTTCCTTAATCTGTTTTCCATGCTGCTGATTTCATCAATGAGCTTTTTATTATGCTCCATGAATGGAAAGGTTTCTCTAATATCCCCTTCAACCAGCGCTCTGCGGATAAAAATTTCCGATGCTTCCTCAAGATTAATTCTTCCATAGGATACAGGCCTTTCAGAAACTATTATGAGGCCATACAGACTTACCTGCTCATAAGCTGTCACCTCGCCCCTGTTTCTTTCCCAGTGCGGCTTCAGGTAAGTATATTTGCACTGATCTTTGCCGAGAGACTCAAGCCATCTGTTGTCGATATTGGCGGCAGTTCTGGCAAAAAGCCTGGATGTTTCCACCATTTCAGCAGCGACTATCCATGTTTTTGCTTTATTGAAAAGCCCTGAACCAGGAAATATCATCACCTCTTTACCTTTTGCAGCCTGAAAGATATTCTTTTCCTTTCTTACAGCAATGTTCGATAAAAAACCGCTCAATATGGATTTATGGATTGCTTCATATTGTTTGCTATAAAACTCCTGTTTTGAATTGTCTAACTTACCTGCCCCCTGTTCCCCGATCCCCGACCCATTACCCCTGACCCCCGATTCCTGAAGTATTGCGAAAATCTGTGCATGAATATCACGCCATTCCCTTATCCTTTTAAAGGAAAGATAATGTTTTTTACAAAACTTTTTCATCTTGTTTGTGCTTTTTACCTTTTTCCATGCATCATGATATTTTTTCCAGATGTTAAGAAGAGTAATAAAGTCAGATAAAGGGTCTCTAAAAAGCGCCTGTGCTTCGTCGGCTTCCTGAGCTTTCTCGACAGGTCTTTCACGCGGGTCCTGAATACTCAGGGCAGAGGCGATAACGACGACTTCATTTAAGCATTGTTCCTGATCTGCTTTTATAAGCATTCTGGAAAGTCGTGGATCAATCGGCATCCTGGCCATAAGCCTGCCTTTTTCAGTAAGAAGAAAAGTATTGCCTTTTTTTGATTTTCCGGCTTTTTTAACAGGGCTGATAGCTCCGAGTTCTAAAAGAAGATCGAATCCATCGCGTATGCTTCTTTCGGCAGGCCTGTCTATAAAGGGAAAATCTTCTATATTGCCAAGTTTCAGAGAAATCATTCTCAAAATAACTTCAGCAAGATTTGCTCTTAAAATTTCCGGAGGTGTAAAAAGCCTGCGGGACAAAAAATCCTGTTCGGAAAACAATCTTATACAAATCCCGTTTTCAACTCGTCCGCATCTGCCTTTTCTCTGGTCAGCGCTGCTTCTCGATATGGGAACAACGGGGAGAGAGGTGGTTCTTGACCTTGGGGTATAACGTGAAATACGCGCAAGCCCAGTGTCTATTACATATTTTATACCCGGAATTGTTATTGAAGTTTCGGCAATATTTGTTGCCACAATGATCTTTCTTCCAGGCAGGCGTGAAAAGACTCTTGACTGCTCTATGGATGAAAGTCTTGCATACAATGGAAGGACGATAGCGCTTTTATAGTTTCTTCCTTCCAGAATTTCGCAGGTTTCACGAATACCCTGCTCTGTGGGCATAAATACAATGATATCGCCATAGGGACTTTTTTCCTGTAATTTGTCAACTGCAAGCGCCGCCATCTCAATATGTGTGCGTTCATCACTGCCTTCAGGTTCCGCCTCCTGTTCCATAGTAAAATATTGCACCTCAATCGGGTACATACGTCCTGACACTTCTATAACAGGTGCATTATCGAATGCCTTTGAAAACTTTTCAGTATCAATGGTTGCGGATGTTATTATTATTTTAAGATCTTTTCTTTTCTTTAAAAGTGTTTTTAAAATGCCTATAATAAAATCAATATTAAGACTTCTTTCATGCGCTTCATCCACTATTATTGTGTCGTATTCGTTCAGATATTTATCATTCTGTGCCTCGGCAAGAAGTATACCGTCAGTCATAATCTTTATGAATGCATCCTTGCCTGTTTCATTCTTGAACCTTATTTTGTAACCCACAGACTTGCCAAGCTCCTCGCCTAATTCTTCTGATAGGCGTCTGGCAACAGTCGTAGCTGCGATTCTTCTTGGCTGGGTGCATCCGATTTTGCCGTCGATTCCTCTTCCTGCCGCAATGCAGAACTTCGGTATCTGGGTAGTCTTGCCGGAACCTGTTTCGCCGGAAATTATCAACACCTGGTTTTTTGAGATTAAATCAATTATTTCATTCTTTTTGTCGGTTATTGGAAGATCAGGATTATAGGTCAGCCCGGGCGTATTTTGTTTTCTCCATGACTTTTTTTTGATTGAAGCCTGAATCTGTTTTTCAAGCCGAAGAATTTTCTCATTTAACTTTTCGTCAGATAAAGCTTTTGCTTTGGAGCGTTTTATGAGGAGAATCTCACGCCTTACAGCCTGTCTGTCGGCACAAAGAACCTTAGGCAAAAGGGATTCTATTTTTTTTATTCGGTCATTTTTCATTTATGATTTTGGATTTTTATAACTAAAAAGAGAGGCAAAGACAATGAGTCCAACGATATTTCGAGAAAAGGGTTTTGGGTTCTTTTTCCTTTCCCGTGAATAACTAAGAATGATGAACTCGTAAAAAGTCACAAAGTTAACTATAGATGGCTACGGGAAAATACCATTATTTTTTTGTTATCGTTCCAATGACAACGAACTTTTTTCTAATTAAACAAAATTTTCTTTTTTATGATACGTTCCATTTGTGATGATTTTACCCAGCCTCTTTTGTCTTTTGACAATCGCAGCAACACCCAATCACCCTCGGAGCGTTCATAATGCACAACAGACCCTTCATGAATTTTGAACAGCACGGTATCTTCAGGATCAGGACCGGCCAGGACGTTGACCTCTTCTGCCAGCACAACAGAGCGATCATCGCTGATTACGCCATGCCACTTTAAAGCAAAAACAGATGCGCTGATAGTAATAAGAATGGCCAGGAAGATAAAGAGATAATATGTCCACTCGGCTTTTTTGAAGAGCCTTATGCAAAGAATGCCGAAGAACAAGACATTCAAAATGGCAAAGGCAAAAAAAGTTTCGTAAAGATTTACGCCATCAAGTCCCAAAACATCATTTATGGAAAAATTTTGGGAATCGGTCAGGGCATCCTGAGTCTGATCTTTTGCATATGAAAGATTAAAGGCAAGATCGCTGTCTCTCGGGAGCCAAAGGCGTGCTCTTTCGTAAGACAGTATTGCCTTTCCAAGAGCTCCGAGCCGAAAATAGGCGTTTCCAAGGTTGTAGTAAATATGACCGTTCTCAATTCCGTTTTCAATCAACACAAGATATTTATCTGCTGCTTCCTGAAATTGTTCGTTTTTACAAGCCTGGTTGGCTTCAAAAAAGAGCTCTGTTATTGACTTGTTTGTGCCTGCTTTTGCTACGCTTGATAAAAATAACAAAACAAGCGCACCTGTCATCGTAAACCGCATGAACCTGCTCATCGGATCTCCTTTTCCAATGTCTTGACAAGCTTCAGCAAATCGTTTGCCGCATCCGTATTTTTCAGGTCTTCCCCTGCATACACGGCATTTTCGAGGCGCTGAATCAGTGAACGCATTTTTTTTGCGGTTTCAGGAGCAACACCCTTGTTCTGCAAAAGCTCAGCAGCATCATCTGCCGTCAGGGTGCCGATGGATAAACTGAGCTTGTCGTTCAAGTAGTTTTTGAAGGTGTCAATGAGATCAGCGCAGCCGGGTTGATCTTGCCGGCATCGTTTTGTGAGCGTTTTAAACGCATTTCTGGATTTTGACAAAGCCAGGCGCTCAGGAGATTGATTGCGTAGTTTTAAGACACCCAATAGCATCAGATAAACTAATAAGGGGCCTATTAAAGCGAGAAGGAAACGCCAATCCGTTGACAACATTCGGCAGGGAACAGATAAAGCGTTAGCTGATGTATGAATAGGCAGGATGTCCTTCCCGATTTGTTGAATTTCTTTTTTAATCGGACTTTTTGCGGTTTTTCCGGTGTCAGGCGATGAATGGAAAGCAGCAACATCTTGTGTTTCTCCCGGCAGAACAGACAGGATATGAGCAGACGTATTCAGCGTATTGTATTTTCCCGTTTCAGGATTAAAAAAGCTCAGGGTCAGTACAGGGGTTTTAAATCTGCCCGCTTTTTCCGGCACCAGCGCCCATTTCATGGTTTTCGTACCTTTGATTCCAAGGACGCCTTGTTCGGTTTCCAAAACAGGCTGGTCGCTGTAAATTCGGGCAAACGGCATTTCAGGAAGGTTGATATCCGGTATCCGGTTTACATTTCCCTGGCCGCTGACCTGAACCGTCAGTGTTGCGGATTCGCCCGCTTTCAGGCTGGCTGGTTCCAGTCGTGATTTTATCTGAAAATCTCCCACAAGCCCGCTGAAATCAACAGGTTTTTCTTTTTCCGGCAGAGCAAGGACTTTTAATTCAAGAGGTTTGCTGGCAACTGTCATGGGACGGCCGGAAGATGATGAGAAAAAAGGATCGTGGAAAAAGTCGTCAAACGAAGAACGTCTCCCCGGACGCATTACCGTCATATTCATTTTGCTGGGAACAATGGCATAATCCCCTTCTTTTGAAGCCAGAAGCGCATATCTAATTTCTAATACCTGATACAGTTCCCCCGCGTATGTGGTTTGATATTCATGCGGCTTGCCAAGTTGTTTAAATACGATATGTTCCATTTTCGGCAGGTTTAAGGAAAGATTGTCAACGTTGACCCGGCGGTAAAGCTTGAGCGTGTAAAGCGCCTGCTGCTCAACATAAATATCTTGAGACGAGATCGCAGCCTCAATGAATACCGGTTTGCGATCATTGCCGGATTGTTGTGAAGATGCTTTGACCGTCAGGGTTGCGATATTGCTCTTCAATGTCCGGCCATCCTTTTTTATCGAAACAGGGCCTATTTTAAAGGTTCCGGTTTTTCTCGGTTGAATGAAATAGGTATATGTAATCCCTGAATTGATCTTGCCATTGATGACCTCAACCCTGCTGGCTCTTCCGCTTTCTGTTACCATAAAGTCTTCAAGCCCATTGAGAACTGGCGTTGTATCGCTGCTGCGTGAGCCGGAAACGCTGACTTCCATCCTGATACTGTCTTCCGGTATTGCCTCCATTCGATCGAGACTGAGCGTGACACTGACTTCAGCCGCAACCAACGAAGAAAACACCAGAGATAAAAGAATGAACACGATTGCCGCAACGGCTTTTTTCATACTACCAGTCCCTTCCTGAAGCAGCGCCTGCGCGATTTTTCTCTGGAATCATAAAGCGCATAATCCCGGATGGATCTTCCTG
>JAFCZU010000401.1 GCA_019314185.1 Deltaproteobacteria bacterium
ATTCAAGAGAAATATTTACCTTAGTTGAACCTAATATACGGATACGTGGAAACTTTTTCCAGATATATAGTCCTATATCATGGAAAATTTTACATTTATCAACACTGTTCGGCAGGAGGGTCAATCATGGCGAAAGCAAATTCCTGTATTCTCGATGGCCGGAGCGTTGGCATCGCAGAGGCGCTTGAGCTAAGCGACGGTGCGGCAACGCCATGTCGAGGCTCCGGATTTCAGGTGCAGCCAATGCGGAAAACCCGTTCGCCCGCACAAGGCTGGTGCATACGGTGCTGCCCATTTTGAACATCTGAGCCGGAACCCTCAGTGCAAGCTTCGTGATCCAGCAAGGTGAGAATGAACCTGAATGAATTGCGAAACCAAGCGCTGGAGACTATTCCAGGTTGCGCCATAAAGGCCTATCAGTATCATCAATCCGCTACTGCGGAAGGATGCCGAACCTGTCACTTCACCAGACGCGAAGAATCGTGGCACTACATCGGAGATTTCGTGGCTGTGCGCTATTTTTTTCGCGCGCTGGTGAGCTTGTCGTTCGGCGGTGAGACTAATAACGATGGTCCAAGAAACAATATGATGGGATGCAATTCTTTTGAAGTATATTGACCTTCCTATCTTACTCAGTTACAAGTTTTTTGCTGTTCCAGTTGTTCTATCTTTTCAAACATTTATTTCCGACAATAATAAAAATTATGAACTTGTAATCTTCAAATCCAATTGTTAAAAAATGATAATGGGGAAAAAAACTTTCAACTTCTTATATCCATTTGCCTGCATTGATTTGTTTGCAGGTGCTGGAGGGCTGTCACTTGCTGCACAGAATGTCGGACTGGCAGTAAAAGTAGCGGTAGAAAAAAACAAACACGCATGTAATACGTATAGATCCAATTTAATACAGGATGGACAAGACCTGCATCTATACGAAAAGAATATTCTTGAATTATCCCCTTACTCTATTTCTGAAAAGCATTTCCAAGGAAAAGAAAATTGCGACATCGTTTTAGGTGGCCCTCCATGCCAAGGATTTTCTGTCCACCGAATTAAAGATTCAGGAGTTGGTGATCCGAGAAATAAATTAATTTTAAGATATTTTGAATTTGTAGACGTTTTGCGGCCCAAAGTTTTTTTGATGGAAAATGTCCCTGGTATTCTTTGGCTTTGCGGCCCAAAGTTTTTTTGATGGAAAATGTCCCTGGTATTCTTTGGCCGAGGCATGAAAAATATTTAAAAGAGTTTTACGATAGAGGAGAAAAAACAGGGTATGTACTTAAATCTCCTGTTGTTTTGGATGCACGGAATTTTGGAGTGCCTCAGCGACGAAAACGCGTCTTCATCCTCGGTATAAGAAATGATATATCATTTAACTCAGTATGGCCTCCACCGCAAACACATGGTAACGAAAAGATAAAAAAAATTCCACGTCTAAAACCATGGCTTATAGCAAAAGATATTTTTTTAAAACCTTTATCTTCTGAAGATGAGAACAATCTTCATATGAACCATTCACCGGAAATGGTCGAAGTGTTTAAGTCAACACCGTTGAACGGAGGGAGTCGTTCCCAATCAAACCGTGTTTTGTCATGCCATCAAGAGCATACCGGTCATAAAGATGTTTATGGAAGAATTAATCCTTTTCAACCAGGACCCACTATGACAACGGCCTGCATTAACCCGTCCAAAGGCCGTTTTGTCCACCCAACCGAACACCATGGGATAACACTCCGACATGCTGCACGTTTTCAAACATTTCCAGATTGGTTTACGTTCAAAGGAGGGTTGACAGCAGCCGGAGAGCAGATTGGTAATGCTGTTCCGGTTAGACTTGGAGGAATTCTACTACAGTCTATTGCAGAAGGAATCCAAAGCACAACCAATGACAAAATTGACACCAGGATGAGTAAGGGAGAAAATGATTGATTCTTTAGCTTTCAAGACAAGAGCCCGAACTATCGACCATCTTGGCCGGGAACAGATAGCTGATTGCCCTACCGCGATTTCTGAACTATGGAAAAATGCCTATGATGCCTATGCCAGGGAAGTAGCCTTGCACATATATGATGGAGAAGTTCCGATTGCCGCGCTTGTTGATGACGGGCACGGTATGAATCGTCGTGAGTTTGAGGAAAAGTGGCTTGTCGTCGGAACGGAATCTAAGGCTGACGGTTCAGAGGTAACAGAGGAAGACAGGAACGGTTTACTAATCCGTCCGAGACAAGGACAAAAGGGTATTGGTCGGTTGTCCTCTGCTGCGCTGGGTCCGTTATTGCTGGTTGTGTCAAAAAGAAGAACGGAACCATTTGTTGCAGCCTTGATTGATTGGCGACTCTTCGAAAATCCCTTTCTTTACTTACAGGATATTGGACTGCCGGTTGTCGAGTTTTCTGAACAGAATGAAATATTTAATCTTCTTCCATCCATGTTTGATCGGTTGATGGGGAATTTATGGGGAGACGGAGATGATAAAGACAGGGACAACAGGATTGCCTTAGCCTGGAAAAACAACGACAACCTGGAGAAAAATGAAGGCCGTCCATTGACACGAGAGCTCATCGAAAGGGTGATCATCGGCACGACTTTCACCGAGCGCCATTTCGAGCAGTGGCCCTTATGGTCCGAAAAAAAGGACGCAGGTACAGCTCTTCTGGTCGGTGACATCTCTTTCGACCTGGTAGCCCAGATGGACCGCAGAGTGATGTCGGAAGATAAAAGTGCTGCGGATCAGGCTATAAAGCGATTATTTGAGACATTGTCGAATTTTACTGATCCTTTCGTTGATCCTGAAGAGGCAAACGAAGGCTATGCAGCAGAAGATTTCAGCTATTCAGTAACAGCATGGGATGGTTCACTGAGTCGGCCAATTATTTCTGATGACCGGGAATTTGATATTAACAATCTTGAAGAGCTTGAACATGTCGTTGAAGGCGTCATTGATAGTTCAGGGATTTTTAAAGGGCGAATCAAGGCGTTCGGGAAATGGCTGGACGGCGAAGTAACAATAATTCCTAAGACAGGTGTGCCCAGTCGTAGTGACTCCAAGGTAGGTCCATTTCATTTGCGCTTAGGCACATATGAAAGAGAATTGAGGAGTACGTCACTATCACCTGAAATTTTTGGAAAACTAAAAGAACAAGCTGAAAGATACGCTGGTTTTATGGTTTACCGAAACGGGCTCCGTGTCATGCCCTATGGCCGGGAAGATAATGATTTTTTTGAAATTGAGAAGAGACGAACACAGCACGCAGGGCGAGAGTTCTGGGCTAACCGCAGGACATTCGGTCGAATTGCCATAACCCGCGAACGCAATCCTAATCTCAAAGATAAAGCCGGGCGTGAGGGGATCATAGACAATAAGGCAGCTAAGGTCTTTCGGGATTTAGTCGAAAACATACTAATGACGACAGCTCGCCGGTATTTCGGTACGGATGCCGATGTTCGAAAGCAGTCTTTACCAGAGATTCAGAAAGACAGGGCGAGAGAAAAGGCTTTAGCTGCACAGAAGAAAATCAGGTCAAGAAAAAAGAGAGAATTCAACAAGAACCTCAAGGAGTTCTCTGTATCTCTCTCTGGGTTGTTGGACAAACTTGAAAACTACGGGGAACAGGCTCGTGAAGATGAGTTGCCGAACACGGAAATAGAACTTCTGGAAATAAGGGATCATTTAACAGAGGTGAACAACCATTTCCGCGAGTTGTCTGTTGGACCTCCTCCAAGTACTTTAGGTTCCCTCGAAGAAGCATACACTGATTACCGTCGAAAAAGCGGCCAAGTTAAAGAACTATTGGCGCAACTCAATGACACAGTGGTTCGAAAACTGGAAATCCTCAAGCCGAAATCTCCCCGTGATGTTGTGTATTCTGAATTGAACAGAAACGCTGCCTTTCTCCAAAACCGTTTACGTAAATGGTCACATGAGATAAAGGAGATTTTGAACTCTGAAATGCATCGCCTTGCAGATCTCGTTGACGACAGAAACAAGCGTTATCATACTGAAATGCTCCCCCTTCTTGAGGATATAGAACACAATCGTATTTCCCTGACCAAAGCATTGGATGGCCTTGATAAGGAACGAGATAAACAGGATCGTGAAAACGCTGATCTTTTTGAACCATACATTTCAACATTAAAAAGCTTGCAGGACAGCATTGACATCGAAACACTTGTCTCCTTCACGATGAAGGAGTCGACCGAAATCCAAAAGGAACTAGAACGATTGAATGCACTTGCCCAACTCGGTATTACTGTCGAAATTATCGGGCATGAAATTGAAGGACTTGAAATGACGATTACGAGAGGGTTTCGAGAGATGCCGGAAGAGGTGAAAAGCTCTTCCGCTTTCAGGGCAATCAAAAGTGCCCATGAGACATTGACGGATCGCTTACGTTTTCTTTCTCCACTCAAGTTATCCGGTGAAAAAACCAAAACATGGATAAGTGGTGATAAGATTGTTGATTATGTGCTTGATTTCTTTGGAGAGAAATTAGAGCAAAAAGGTATATCACTTGAAACTTCACCTGCGTTTCGAAGTTTTTCCGTTTTCGAGCAAT
>JAFCZU010000402.1 GCA_019314185.1 Deltaproteobacteria bacterium
CCGGTTACTACCGCACCGACTTTCAGGGATCTATAAGGTTTAACCGAAAGGAGGGTCCCTGTTTTTTTTGTCAGCAGTTCAAGTGTTTCGATATTTTTTGCCGGGATGGTTAAGGGAATGATCCGTGTGCCGGCAATGATTTCTCCCTTTTTACAGGGAAAATTATTTTTCAATGTGGCCACAATAATGCTCTCCATCTTATTGACCTGGAGCAGAGCGTCCACATCAATTTTTAGCAGCCCGGCATATGGAGTGCTGATATTAATTTTACCTTCTCTGGGTTCGGAAAATTCAAGATCATGATCTGAAATAGCCCTTGATATTCTTTTTGCAGCATCATCTTCATGGAGTTGATCTTTGCCCAGGTCAAGCACATAAAGAGTTTGCTTCCCGATTTTTAAGAGTTCCGGGATATCTTTTTTTTGTACAATATATCCTTTTTTAAAGGCAGGTCCTTTGAATTTTCCCCGGATGATCCGCGTCATATCATGGGCGAGAACCGTCCCCACTGCCTGTTCAATTGGAATGCGTGTCGCTGAAGACTTGTATTTGTTTGACATAGAATTTTGCTCCTTAATTTTTATTCCATAGAAATGTAACAACAGCACCACTGGTGCGCAAGGTTACAAAAGGGGTTGCATGGCCTTGTGACAATCATTGACAGCGACTCAATGCGTCCTTAATCGCTTCCTTTAGAGTATTTGCTGCAAGGAGAGCACAATGGGTACTCTCGTTCGGAAGCCCACCCAAAGCCTTCAAGATAGTGTCTTGATCTATTTGTCGAGCTTCATTGAAGCTTTTCCCTCTGGCGAGCTGAGTAACCATTGCACCGGACATGATGGAAGTCATACAGCCATCGGTCTCAAAACATGTCTCTGTAATCACACCATTTCCAACTTTTAGGTATATTTCCATGGTGTCCCCACAAGGGCCGGTCACTTTCGCAAACCCATTGGGAAATGAAAGAGGCCGCATATTTGTCCGGTTAAAGAATAATTCTAATGCCTCTTCTGAATAAGTCTTCTTCAAACCCTCTATCAGCTTTTGCTGGAATTCTTCGAACTTTGACGACTTGTCTTTAGTAACGCCAATGTTTTTCAAGTTCTCCGTTGCCCAATCTTTTAATGGTTTTTCCAAATCCAATAACATCGTGATTTCTCCCTTTCACTCACTCAGATTTTGACCGAGTGATTTGTTGTTAATAATGATTCCGCTATAGACCCCAGTGCCTTGCATTCTTCAGGAAGACCGAAACTCCATCACATACCATCCTTGAACATGTTCAGGTGTCTTACCCCTTTCGTTTGCGTATGGGTAGCCCCTTCAGTGATGCACCGAACCATCTTTTCAATATCAACTACCTCTGATCCTCCGATAATATCTATGCCATAATCGAACAACACCGGTGACAAAGGACTGGAAGGTCCCACCATAACGATAAACTTGCCTCTGCTCAGTTCCAGCAGTCTTTCAATGGTGTGATTTGTTAGTGCGGTTCCCGTGAGACCAACAACATCGGCTTTAGGCAGGATCTCTTCCGCTGCTTCAGCCGGTAATTCTCCCTCTTCTTCACGTGGCCTCCGCTCTATGACCCAGAGGTTACGAGCTATATCTCTGAGTTTTGGTATCCAGGGAAAATGCCCCACTATAACGATGTTTTTGTCCCTTCCCTTTTCAGCCAACGCGTCAAAGGCATTTCTTTCGGTGCACCTGGCTTCATCGATATCTATCAGAGAATTGATAGCGGCCATGCCGATAGATGCTTCCAGAAGGCTGTCCGATCGGACATATTGGGCTAACTCCAAGGCTGACTTGCCTCTCAATTTCCCCGGATCTCTCACCGTCTTGTGATGCGGATGCCCTTCGGTGAGGGTAGAAGACAGACCGCAATGTTTGCTCACTACCGCTGTCCAGAAAGCACAAACATACACTTCTCTCACTATTGCATCCCTGTTATTGTTTAAGTTAGAAATCAAATCGTCTAAAATCTTCATTATACCTCTCCTTCGCTGTACAAATTATATACCACAGCACCATTATAGGCAACTCAATGTCCACAGTGGCAGAAGTGGTTCAGGCCCAGCAGTTTAGCCGCACCGGATATGGTAGTGCCGTAAAATACGACCGGCTTAGAAATATTAAACTGATTAAAGGTGCCGTTGACGATGGTGGTGCCGGTGGCTAAAACCATATCACACCATTTCAAATTCTCTCCTGTTTTTTCGGGGTCGTATATCATCACCCCAAATTTTTCCTTGCCGATATTATCGCGATCCATATCAGTTACTCTCAATTCGAAATTCCCGGACAGTGCTTCAACCATCCTGGGCTGAAAACCGATGAAGGCTATCCTGGGATGACCGTAATTTTCTGCTATATATTTCACCAGTTCCTGACTGCATTCCCGTGGTTCTTTGTCTCTGCAATGTATCGTTTTATCCACCAGTTCCAGATACCTCATCACCGCGTTAAGGCTGGAGATGAATATGGCACTGCCAAAATTATCCTTCAAATTCATTGCTACAATATCGCCTAACTTACCGGTGAAATCACCATACATATCGGTAAAAGCCTGTCCCAGGCAACCTTTAAATTCCGCCTGCATCAAGCGTTCCCTGCCGATTATCAGGGGATAATCCCTATCTTCGGGATTGCCAATGGCTTCCTGCGGGGAGAGAGGAACAGCTTTAATCATAATTTCCTCTGCCACAAGTCCGTTTTGATTTATGGTTTCAGCAAATTTCTTTCTGATAATGTCATACATTTTTTTTCACCTGTCCTTTATGTTCATAAGATTTTATTTTTTTTAATTTCAATATCAAAAACACCTCTTTTCCCACCGACAGATCCATGTTCTTAAATATGTGATGAGGCATTTCTGCCTGCAGGGTGTTTTCTCCCGTCTTAACCTTCAACCTGACCATCTCATCAACAGCATTGATATCAGTGATAAACCCTTTAAATCGATTAACGTCCGGTCCCGGTGGTTTGTTTTCGGAAACATAGATATCCTGGGGAAGTAAAGCAATTTTCTTCACCGTATTTCCTTCATCAGGAATAATTATGGATAACCCTCCACAGCCAACCTCTACCATCCCCTGGCTCAAGCTTCGGCAGTAACTGCAATCCAGAATATTGGGAGAGCCGATAAAATCAGCAACTTTTTCATTCCCGGGAAAGAAGAACACGTCTTCAGGTTCACCTACCTGTTCTATATTCCCAGTCTCGATCACAGCTATTCTGTCCGCCATTTCTTCAGCTTCAGTCAGGTTATGCGTAACATATATAGTGGTAATGCCCAGCCTGTTATGCAACTGCTTGAGTTCCATCCGCAAATATTTCGAAGTTTGTATATCCAGGCTGCTTAATGGTTCATCCAAAAGCAGAATCTTGGGAGAAAGAGCCAGCGCCCTGGCCAGAGCCACCCGTTGTTTTTTCACCACCACTCAACTTCCCGGGGTAACGGGACGCAAGGTGCTTTATCTTCATTATCCCCAACAATTCTTCAATCCGGCTTTCCACCTCATTTTGAGGCTGCTTCTGGATTTTCAAACTATAAGCTATATTGGAGGCAACGGTCAGATGAGGGAATAAGTTTAAATCTTGAAACAGGTAGCCTGTCTTTCTTTTTCCGGGTGACAATTGATCCACAGAAATA
>JAFCZU010000061.1 GCA_019314185.1 Deltaproteobacteria bacterium
GGCTTTACCATTTTCCACGCATGTAACCTCATATCCATCGTCTTTAAGAATCGATGTAACCGTACGGACGGTTGAGGGAGATTCATGGACAAGCAATGATTGTTTCATAATGATACTTACCATTCGCTTAAAAAAGTTGTGTATTATTTAATTACCAACCACAATATATTGTGCTTAAAGTGGTCTGGCAACAAAAATCAAGAATAACGGAAAAAGATGTTCGATGTTCATCTCCTTTTATGATTTTTCAATTCCAAACCAGTTTATTTTATTATATAATGAACTTCGGCTTATTCCTAAGATTCTGGCTGCTTTTGTTTTATTACCGCCAGTTTCTTCCAGCGCTTTTAATATGGGTTCCCTTTCCGCGTTCCGGCCCGCGGTCTTGATTGCGTTCTTGAACGGTTCCATCTGCTTGGTTTTATTAGATATCCTTTGTATGACTGGCAAAGGCAGCGAAGTTTCATCGATGAGTACGTCATCACTTAGAAGAACCGCTCGTTCCATGACGTTTTCAAGCTCTCTGACATTTCCAGACCACGGATTTTCCATAATGGCATGCATGGCCTCCGGCGTGATATCGGAAAGTTCCCTGTTATAAATCGCAGCATATTTTCGCATAAAGTGATAAGCCAGGTTTGCGATATCAGACTTTCTTTCCCTCAAGGGAGGCAGATTGATGGTGACCACAGCCAATCGGTAGTAAAGATCCCTTCGGAACCTTCCATCAAGCATGGCTCGCTCAAGGTCAACGCTTGTGGCTGCCACCACCCGCACATCTCCTTTAATGTTTGTAACACTGCCTACCGGCCTTACTTCTTTTTCCTGAAGCACACGGAGCAGATTTAATTGCACGGCCTGAGAGATGGTTCCGATCTCATCTAAGAAAAGTGTGCCCTCATCTGCCGCAATAAATAACCCTTTTTTATCTTTAACCGCTCCGGTAAAGGCTCCCTTGACATGGCCGAAGAGTTCGTTCTGCAAAAGATGTTCCGGGAAAACGCCGCAATCAACAGCTATAAAAGGTTTATCTCTTCGGTTGCTCAGGTTGTGGATAAGTTTGGCTATCAACTCTTTGCCTGTACCGCTTTCTCCCTGGATCAGAATTGTCGCTTGGCTGTCTGCTACTCTGGCAACGAGTTTCAGCACATCCTGCATGGCTTTGCTTTTGCCGATAATCGTTTTAATTCCATCTTTGTCTTTCAGCTTCTTGCGGAGCCGTTTGACTTCATTACAGAGTTCGCAATATTTTAAAGCCTTGCCTGCTACGAGAAGAATATCATCTTTACGAAAGGGCTTGGTCAGATAGTCGAATGCGCCCGTCTTCATAGCCTCAACCGCAGATTCAATAGAGCCATGGGCAGTAATTACAATAAAAGGAATATCCGAATATCCGGCTTTCACCTTTTTTAACAGATCCATGCCGTCAAGGTCAGGCATCATAAGATCAGAAAATATTAGATCAAAGTCATTCTTTTCTAATAGACAGATTGCTTCGGTTCCGCTGGCAGCGGTTTTGACTTCATGGCCTTGCTTTGTAAGGATTTTTTCAAACAGTTTGAGCATGTGCCGCTCATCATCTACTACTAAAATCTTCGCTAACACTTGTATCCACCTCAATCTCTACTACTAAAATCTTCGCTAACACTTGTATCCACCTCAATCTTTTATCGGAAAATAAAGGTTGCAGATAGTTCCTGTTTCCTTCCCATTCTCTATTTCGATTTTTCCTCTGTGATCTTCCATGATACGCTGACAAATAGATAATCCCAATCCTGTTCCCTTGCTTCCTTTAGTAGTAAAAAATGGATCAAAGACACGATAGAGAGCCTTTTGGAGTATTCCGCTGCCTGTATCTGATATGCTGACTCGGATATAACCGACGGTTTTTTTTAATTGTTCTTTATGTATAAGATCGATAGTAAAAGAAAGAATACCCGCATCAGGCATTGCTTGAATAGCATTAATCATTACATTAAGGAAAACTTGCTGGATAAGCTGTGGATCAAGCTTGACAAGAGGGAGCTTTTTTACAAAACTTCTCTTAATATTTACCTTGTTTTTTTTGATTCTCGGGGCCATTAATGTAATTGAACCTTCAAGGAGTTCAACGATGTCCACAGTAATTCTCTCAGGGTGCTTTAACCTGGCAAAATCCAAAAGGTTTTTTACCACATCTACACACCGTGCTGTCTCCTTTTCAATAATTTTGATCGATTCAATTAAGGGATCATCCAAAGGAATTTCTTCTAAGATATCCTGTGCAAACCCTAAAATAATACTAAGAGGATTGTTGATTTCGTGTGCAATACCCGCAGCGAGTTCACCCATGAAGGCAATCTTGCTGCATCGATGAAGCTGATCCTGCAACATGTTTCGTTCTGCAAGAAGCCTGCTGTATTGCTCTTCATCTTCCCGTGTTTTTGCTTCCCGTATTCGCCTCTCGGTTACGTCCCTGACTACTATAAAAAAATGTAGTGTCTGCCGGTAATCAAAGGGGGCAAAAGAAAGATTTGCCATAAATGTCTCAGTATTTTTTCGCTGAAGATCAATATCAACCTCAGTTGTCTTTCTGATATCAGGCAAACAGGAGAAAATATATCGGTTTTGTTCATAAGGCGCGCACAGATCTTGCAAACTGCCTTGCAAAAACTCCGTTCGGGTATACCCCACAGATTTTTCCAGCCATTTGTTGGCAAAAATTATCCTGCCTTTGCTGTCTACGATCATCAGAGGAAGGCGCGCCTCTTCCATCATGGTTTTAAACAACGGCATCTCCTGTTTAAAATTAATAATTTTCTATATATTCCTATAGAGCGCTTTATCGCAACCTTTAAATATCCAAACTTGCAACCTTACCCCAAAACGATACTTTATAGATTCGATCTTTTTCTTGCATTAAAGGCATTTCCAATTATAATAATTAATTTTCTAATAACTCTTTGATGAATTATCAAAAGATGACCCAAATGGATTCCCAAAACCGGTTTAAACTCATTGGAGCTGTTCTGATAATTGCCTGGAGTATCAGTATCTTCTGTTTTATTCTGACACTGATGACCGGCATGGGATTGTCCTATGCCGGTCATAATAACTTTGTCTGGATTCAAAGCCTCGGTATTTTTACTTTATTTATAGGGATGGGAAGCGCTTTATGTTATAGCCGATGGCGCTTTCTTGGCTTTCAAAATCAAATTTCAGGTCAATCGAAAGAAATTAAACAATGCGAGGAAAGATACCGGATTTTAGTAGAAAGCGCTGAAGACTTTATTTTTACAGTAGATAATTCCGGATGCTTTCGATCCCTCAACAACTTTACCGCTGCTTTTTTTGGAGGAGTTCCTTCGCAATTTACAGGCCGGCCGCTTTCAAATCTTTTTTCACAAGAAATTGCCGAAAAACAACTCAAGCTTATTAAATCGGTTTTTCAGTTTGGGAAAAGCATGCGGGATGAGTTTATGCTGACAAGAGGGGAATACCAGATATGGCTCAGCGCTAACTTTATGCCGCGTAAGGACGAAAACGGTAAAGTAATTTCGGTTCTGTGCATTGCGAGAGATATTACAGAAAGCAAAAAACTGGAAAACCAGCTTGTTAATACCGAAAAGCTTGCTTCAATGGGAACCCTGGCAGCGGGAGTAGCGCACGAGATCAACAACCCGCTTGGGATTATATTAGGGTTTACGGATCTTCTGCTCGAAAAAGCTGACAAAAACAGTCAGCTCTGCCAGGATCTGAAAACTATTGAGCGCCACGGCCTGCATTGTAAGGCAGTGGTTGAAAACCTTTTGAGCTTTGCCCGTCAGGGAGAAGGTCAATATGCATATTGTGATATCAACGAGGCTATTAAGGATATTGTTAATGTGGTCGATCATTCATTACAAATGAATGATATTGAACTTCGACTGGATATGGCTTCCGGGCTTCCCAATGTAGAAGGTGATTCGCGGCAAATGCAGCAGGTTTTATTAAACCTCATTAATAATGCTGTGGCCGCTATGCCGCAAAATGGCAGGTTAGAAATTAAAACCATATTAGACGCTAAATGCGAAAAAATAATTATAGTAGTCCATGATAATGGACATGGCATACCAAAAAAATATATTGATAAGATATTTGATCCATTTTTTACCACCAAGAGTGAGGGAGAAGGAACAGGCCTTGGACTTTTTGTAAGCTACGGTATTATAAGCAAGTATAAAGGAACCATTACATGCGAAAGCAGCGCGGTAGAAACCTCCGAAAAATCTAAAGGAACTACTTTTACGCTGGCGCTCAGGGCAAAAAAGGAAGACAAGACATGACGGGAAAAATCTTGATTGTGGATGATGAAAAAGACATGTTGATTCTCCTGACAAGGATTATAAGCGAAAAAACCGATTATGATGTGGTAACTACGCATAATCCTTTGAATGCGATTGAAATGCTGAAAAACCAGCGAATTAATCTAATAATCACCGACCTGAAAATGCCTAAGATGGATGGAATTGCTTTGCTTGAGCGCGCTAAAAAAATTCAACCAGCCGCCGTTGTTGTTGTCATGACTGCCTATGCTACTATTGAAACTGCTGTGGAAGCCACGCGCAAAGGAGCATTTGACTATATTGCCAAACCTTTTCGCAAAGAACGTATATTATTGACAATTAACAACGCAATGAAGTTGCAGAGTCTTACTCAGGAAAATGAAGCCCTGCTCAAGTCTCTCAACCAGCAAAAGAAGTTTTCTTCCATTCTTGGATCCAGCCCGGCCATTATGTCGATTTTAAGAAGGATAGAACAGGTAGCGCAATCAAGCGCCACGGTCTTGATCTGTGGCGAAAGCGGTACAGGGAAAGAACTTGTGGCAAGGGCTATCCATTACCACAGCCACATGAATGATAATCCGTTTATAACGGTTAACTGTACTGCAATGCCTGAACAGATCATTGAAAGCGAACTTTTCGGGCATGTTAAAGGGGCTTTTACCGGAGCATGGAAAGATAAAAAAGGCTTGGTCGAAGAAGCGGACAGAGGGACTCTTTTTTTTGATGAAATCGGAGATCTAAACATGTTGATGCAGGCAAAACTGCTTCGGCTTTTGCAGGAGGGAGAGTATAAGCCTGTAGGCGGATTGACTACAAAACATGTCGATATACGATTTCTCGCTGCTACAAATCAAGATTTGACAAAACTGATAGCGGAAAAGCGATTTCGAGAAGATCTTTTCTACCGTCTCAACGTGATTAATTTTCAGCTTCCCCCGCTTCGTGACAGAAAAGAGGATATCCCAACCCTGGCACATCATTTTCTTGAAAAATATACAATGCTAAACAAAAAAGAGATATGCCGAATTAATCCTGAAGCCATGTCTGCACTCATGACCCAAAAATGGCGCGGAAACGTCAGGGAGCTGGAAAATATTATTGAACGGGGTGTTGTCTTTTGTCGTTCCGACCACATTGAGCTCTCGGATATTTTTCCCGAAAAATCTCATATTCCTCCCTGTTTTCTTTTTGATCAGGCTATTTATGACATACCCTTTAAGGAGGCCAAAGAAAACGTCATAAAGGCCTTTCACCACAGTTATATCCTATCAATTCTCAAGCAAAGTAATGGGAATATTTCCAGAGCTGCTGAGCGAGTTGGTTTGCAAAGACAATATCTTCATCGCCTCATAAAAGATGAAAACATCAATGTCGAATCCTTTAAGGAAAATATATAACTATTCTAAGGTTGATGACCTTGTAAAAAGTCGATTTTGTTCACAAAAGACTTTTTGCGAGACCATCAAGCTTATCAGGTTCGCAGTTCATTACTTTCTAAACCTCTGAAAAGGGCATGTGTAAACTGATTGTTTCACCTTCCTAACTCCTTGCAATTTTAACAACTTTCACCATTTATTATTTTCCGTAGCCTTTTACTGTAATCTAAAAGTTTACAAAATATTTGCCAAGCTATGCGGGAATCCAGAAAAATAAGTTTTTATAACAATAACTTCAAATAGTTATCTGTTGGTGCTGTTCAGCTCCATGTACATGGTACATTTTTTGCTTTATGTTCTATATTGCTCTATGGAATTCAGGAATTAGGAGATTAGCTTGTATCAAAGGTTTATAGCAGTAAGGAATGCAATGGAAAAGCGTGAAGTTAAAGATATTATTGTTCCCATAGATAAGAATTTTGCCGCCAAACTATCGGTTGCCGAAAAAGATAATATTACAGAGGCTATAGAGGTTTTACTCAACAATGACCTCAAACAGATTGCGGTGACCAGAAAAGATGTGGTTGTTGGAATGATAAGACTTGAAGATGCCTTGAAAGCAATAGGATTAGAAGGAGATTTGAAATCAAAGGGAACAAGAATTGTTGTCGTTCATGGCCGCAAGATTGTAATTAAAGGCTTAGAATAACAAGGATAACTAAAAATATTTGTAATGATTTAGCACTTTGAAAATTTGGCTGTTTTTGTTGAAATATTGTTAGCTCGAAAGAGCATTGTTCGATATTCTGCGGTTCAAAACAAATCGGTAAGTTTGAATTTGTTTTTAAAAGTTATAGTGTTACAAAAATTTGTATATGCATAAATAGTATATCTAATAGAAAGGAGGTATAAAAAGAGGATTTGGAAAACACGGGTTTTGCCATCAGAATACTTGCCGGTGATGCAAGAATTAGATAAAAAAAGGGAGAGAAATTATTATGAATTTTGTAAGAGAGTTGGGACGATTTATGATGATGGGTGCAAGAGCTCATGCAAAATGGGAACTGGATGTATCAAACACCATACTTCACGACCGTAAGCGTCTTATTATACTAGGCTTGATGTTGCTTCCGATACTCATCGGAGGCATTGCTTTTGCCGATAAACTTGGTGCAGCCCTGCCTGATATAATAGGAGGCCATAAGGCTTACAGTCCGGCTTATTATAATACCGGTATTTTTATTGTATCTATTTTTATAGGCCTTGGAGCAGGTCTTATAACCGGTTGTATTGGCGCGGGCGGAGGATTTATCATAGCGCCTGCCCTGATGAGCGCAGGTATTAAAGGTATCCTCGCTGTTGGAACTGATCTGTTTCACATCTTTGCCAAAGCGATCATGGGAAGTGTAATCCATAGGAAGTTAGGAAATATTTCCGTGCCTCTTGCAGTGGTTTTTGTAATAGGGGCTATAATAGGAGCCACAGTCGGCGGTGTTATCAATCGGATATTATATGAGATTAATCCGGTGCTCAGCGATACTTTTATTACGACTGTCTATTCCCTTATGCTCGGTTTTCTCGGGACTTATGCCATGACCGATTTCCTGAGAGCAAGGAAGGCCTCAAAAGGAATGGTTGTTGAAGATGCTCACGGCGGAAAAAGCGAAGGAGTAGAAATGGGCGGACTTCCTCAAAAACTTCAGTCCATAAAGATACCTCCTTTGGTTAAATTTGATGCTGACCTTGTTCCCGGCGGCAGGGGAATCTCATGGGTATTTTTAGTAGCCAGCGGCATGCTTGTCGGACTTGCGGCAGGTATTATGGGCGTTGGCGGCGGCTTTTTGACCTTTCCCATATTTGTATATGTTCTTGGGGTTTCGTCAATGACTACAGTTGGAACCGATATCTTCCAGATTATTTTTACAGCGGGTTATGCTTCAATAAGCCAGTACGCTATCTACGGTTTTATCTTTTATACGCTGGCAGTTGGCATGCTTCTGGGTTCTTTAATAGGCATCCAGGTTGGTGCAATGGTAACCAAGGTTGTTCCTGGTATTACCATTCGCGGTTTTTATGCCATGGCTGTTCTGGCCGGTTTCCTAAACCGCATTTTTGCACTACCAGCAAAACTTGGCGATATGGATATTATTCCGATATCACCGGGGCTTGGCGCTTTTCTGGAGACTATCGGAGTCTGGGCATTCTTTATTGTTATAGGCGCTTTTTCGGTCTGGGTGATTGGAACATTTCTTTCCAATATTAAAAAGCTTAAGGGAGAGGAGGCAGGTATATGATTGCGAAAAAAAAAGAATTTTACGGCGGTATTTTTATGATGCTGGTATTCATAATAGTAATGGTGATTATCTTTTCGCCTGTATTCAACGGCAAGAACGGCTTGCAATACATGGACGATCTGTATAACTGCATATCAAAAGGATCGGCCTATGCTATTCCGCAGCTCAAAGAAAAGGCGGATAAGTTTATGGGAAATACCGTAAATGTAACCCTTGCCATGAAGGATGATGAGCAGGCTGAAAAGACGGCTCTTTTGTTTAAGAAAGCTGGAGTGTCTGTAATTAGATCGGGATCGGAGTTAAAGGTTAACGGCGATTTTGGCGGTATTCTATCTCACTGTCTTGATGATGCCGATCTTATGTATTATAATAATAAAAAGGCGTTAGTTTCCAAATACAGCTATAACGAAAGGGAGGTTGTCTATAACTGGTGGATGGCGCTTAAGGCTATGGATAAGGATTTAAAGAAACAGAAAAAGTTTCAAGAGTCCAAGTCTCTTGGCGAAATATCGAAAAAAGGGGTGGAGTTGGCTTATAACTACTACAAGGTGGAACCGCAGAAGGTTACCGACCGTTTGGCTATTCTTGTTTTTTCTTTGACATTCTATGTCATTTACACCCTCTGGTATGGTTTTTCCATTATGTTCATGTTTGAGGGATGGGGTATGAAACTGGAGCATTAGGCCGGTTAATATAAGACCTTTGAAAAATGTTCAATTTTGTTCAATCTCAAGAAAGGCGAAAATCTTAACCGCAGGAATACATTAAGTATTTCGAAGCTTAAAATTTGAGCCTGACGCCGAGATTGGGCGAAAGGGGGCGTTTTGCGAAGCTTTCACATATATATTTAATTACATGGCATAAAATGATGAACTCGTAAAAATCATATTTTTTACGAGTTCATCAAACCCACCGATTATTCCAAAGATTCTAAGATGTTGTATTTTTTTATTTTTCTCCACAAGGTTGTTCTTGGGATAGCAAGTATTTTTGAAGCCCTTGCTTTATTATAGTTGGTAGCTTCAAGTACTTTTATTATGTGAGCTTTTTCTTCTTCATAAAGAGGAAGCAAATCTCTGTTTTCAACAGTTTCCACTACGAGATGGTCAATATCCTCAGGAAGTTCGTTTTCATCTATCCAGGTTCCTTCTCCGAGAGCAATGGCGCTTGAAACAATATGTTCAAGTTCTCGTATATTTCCCGGGAAAGAATATTTCATCAAGAGTTCTATTGCTTGTTTTGTAAAGCCTTTAATGTTTTTGTTATACAGATTGTTATATTTGTCTATAAAATGTTCTATTAATACAGGTATATCTTTTTTTCTTTCTCTGAGTGAAGGGACACGAATTTTGACTACTTTAAGACGGAAATAAAGATCTTCTCTAAACCTTCCAGCCTTGATTTCGTTTTCAAGCTCCTTATTTGTGGCAGATATCACTCTAATATCCAGGTCAACAGGGTTAGAGCCTCCTACTCTCAGCAGTTTCTTTTCCTGAATTACTCTGAGTAACTTTACCTGCATTGAAAGGGGCATCTCTCCAATTTCATCAAGAAAGACAGAGCCGCTCTGCGCTGCTTCTAACAAACCTGTCTTGACATTTTCTGCGCCGGTAAATGCGCCTTTTTCATGGCCAAAAAGTTCATTGGATATCAATTCCTCTGTAAAACTGCCGCAATTAAAACTGATATATGGTTTGTCCTTTCTCGGACTGCCGAAATGTATCGCTCTTGCTGCCAGCTCCTTGCCGGTTCCGCTTTCACCCTGAATAAGAACATTACAGTTTACCCTGGATACTTTTTGAATTATTTTAATTAACTCATGGACAGGAGAACTGAAGCCGATAATTTTTTGTACATTATCTTTTCTAAGAAGATCTTCCTTAAGCCGTTTATTTTCATGGACTAAACGTACCTTATCAAGAGCGCGGTTCAATATCAGCATGACCTGTTCAGGGGTGAAAGGCTTTTCAATGTAATAAAAAGCGCCTTGTTTAACCGCTTCAACTGCATTTTCTATTGATGCGTATCCGGTAATAATTATAACTTCTGTTTTGGGATAATTTTTCTTGATCTTCTTTAAAACCTGCATGCCATCCATTCCCGGCATGTGCAAATCGGTAAGAATAATGTCGAATGGCGTTATTCCCATTTGGTACATGGCTTTTTGAGGATTTTGAAATGTTTCGACTTCGTAACCGCTTTTACTTATTTTCCTCTGTAAATTTCGCAGAACCAAAGGCTCATCGTCAATAACCGCAATGCGTATCAACACATTTTTATCGTTTTTTTTCAACGACAAATCTCCTCCAATAACAATTTACTCCTATTGTGTTTTGCTAAAATTTGTGGGAACATTTCTTAAAGGGAGATTTATTGTAAATTTTGTATATTCCCCTTCTTCAGTTTCAATATCGATCTGTCCACCGTGCATTGTGATGATCCCATGGGAAACAGAAAGTCCCAAGCCGGTGCCTTTACCTACCGGTTTAGTTGTAAAAAACGGATCAAATATATTAGGCAAAATATTAGCGGGTATTCCGCGCCCATTATCTTCTACCTGAACAGCCAAAAATCCAGGGCTATCGGCTTTTTTAACATTTATTTTAACACTTCCATCTTTATCAAGAGCATCTAAGGCATTAAGAATCAGGTTTAAAAAAACCTGCTTTAATTGTTGTTTGTCTCCGCGTATACGCGGAAGGTTGGGTTGGATTTGAATTTCCATTTTTGCTCCGGATACTTTTACCTGATTGAGCGCTAATTTAATTGTTTCGTTAACCAACAACCCAAGGTCAAGAAGTTCGGAACGAGACTCGCTTTCTCTTGCAAAATCCAGCAAATTACGAATTATACTTCGCGACCTGTCTGTTTCGTTAATGAGATCATTTATCATTTCAAGCAGCTCATCTTCAGACAGGTTTTTATGATCCTCAAGCATAGCATGTGCTGTGAGCATTATATTGTTTAATGGATTGTTCAGTTCGTGAGCCACGCCAGCTGTTAAAGTCCCAATCGCTCTAAGTTTATGCGACTCAACCATAGCGGCTTCACGCAATTTAAGTTCATTAATCATTTTGTTGATAGCTACCCCTACTGCCGTAAACTCATCACGATATTTACGTGTTGGCCTAACCGGAGAGAAATCTCCTTTTGCTATTCTTTGAGTATTTTGAATGAGAATATTAAGAGGCCTTATTAATCTTTTTGAAAGAAAACAGGCCAGTAAAATTATTAAAAATAAAAAAACTGCAAGACAGTAAATAGGAATTCTTTGGATCAGGTTAAGCAGGGCATTTATAGAATTTTGTTCTTTATCGGCTAAAGCAGTTGCTACTTTAACCATTTCAGCGCCGTGTTTACGCAAAGAAGTTTCAATCCTGTGTTTTTCCCCAGCATCTTCGATGCCATTTTTCTTTAATATCATTAACTCTCGAAGAAGGTCTATGTATTTATCAAGATGCGTAATTATGGTTTTTGTTTCTTCTGCTGATAAAACAATTATAAGCTTTTTCAGGTTTTGGGATAAAAGGGTTTTTGCATTATTGGTACTCTGGACTGCATCTTCTATATTTGTACCATATAGAAAATAGTTTTTTTCCCATCTCCTGGCTTGTGCAATCTCAAAAAGATATTTCTCAGATGTTTGAACAAAGTGCAGCTTTTTTTGTATGTGGCTTATGGCTACAACCGAACCAATAATAATAGCCATCGATAAAAAAGAGGAAAAAGCGAACGCCAGCAACATATGTAACCGAAAGCTAAAATATGGCCGGTTAAGCAGTTTTTGCTCTTCGCCATTTAATGCAGATTTTTTTTTTAATGCTGCTTTGTTTGAATTAGTTCTAAAAATAGATGCAAAATTAAGGGGATCTGGCATAAACTGTATCTAACCGATTATTAATAAGTAATTTATTTGTAACTGTTCAGCCTCAGATCTACGCTGATCATCACTGATGCTTTTTACTACTCATGTAGTCAGGCTGAAGCTGTTTAGACTGAAGCATGCACCACAAACATGGCTTCAAAATGGGCTTTTCCCTAACAGTCTTAAGCCTTCAGCCTATCCACCTGAATAATTACATTTATTTTATCTCATAATCGTCTTGAAATATCAAGCAATAGATTTTCCATTACATCGATTTTGATGGCCTTGTAAAAAGTCGAATTCATCAGGTGTTAAGTGTTAGGTGTTAAGATAAAGCATCCAACTGTTATATCAAACACCTAACACGGTTCGTAAAAAGTAGTTTTTCGATTTTTTACGAATCCACCAAATATTAGGTTTTTGTTATAATTTCTTTATAGCCAAGTGAATCAGCTGCTTTTGTTATTACAGAACGAAGGTTGTCGGGTGTAAATGGTTTTGCAATCATATCAAAAGCGCCTTTATCCATAGCTTCACGAGCCAGAGCTACCGTTGCATACCCTGTAATAATAATCACTTTGGTAGTATCTGATTTTTTTCGTACTTCTTCCAAAACCTGGATACCGTTAATGTCTGCCATCATAATATCGGTGATGACAATATCAAATTCTTTTTCGTGAATCCTGTTAAGAGCTTTTTGTGGTTCTTCAAATACTTCTACATTGCAATTAACTTTCTCGATAGCAGGTTTCAATCTGTTTCCAACTATAGTTTCATCATCCAGTAACAGGATTTCTAATTTTTCTTTCATTTTTTTACCCTCCATATATGTTAAAATAAGTAATTTTTCACGGTTTACAGTTAACGGTTAATCAAAACGTATCAGCCAGAGACTTAGTTACTCAAGTTTATATCTCAACTTTCGGGGTTAAAATGTGCTTCAATAATTTCAATAGGTTACATAAATAAAATTACAAACTTTATATCATTATAAAGAGCTTCTATAAACTATATTTTGGCCATATATCTACATAACCCATTGAAATAATATAAAATTATAATCAAGCCCGAAAGTTGAGTTTATATTTCATGTATAGAAGGTTTATGGTTGCTCAAAAACATAAAACTGTTAGCCGACAACCGTGAACTGTTACTATAATAGATTACTGCCCATGGGAAACTTTTGCAAACAAATCATAATCTATATAAACTTCAACGTGTTTGACTCCTTCAATTCTCATTATCTTTTGTTTCATCTCTAATACCTTATCCTGTGCTTTTTTCTTAACGGCTTTAGTATATATATATATAGTTCCTTCATCGGATTTTACCTGCATTTTTGAATCTATATCCGCCAGAGTTGCCCTGACACGACAGGACATTGCAACATTTTTCATACATCTTAAGGAATATGTCATGGGCTGAAATTTCTTGTGCTCTATGGTACTAATAATGGTCTCAAGGGCACCTTCAAAATCATCATCTTTAATATGTCCTATGTTTATTACCAGATCATATAAGTTTGGATTTGTAATGTTTATATTGTAAACAGCTTCCGCCCATTTCTTTTGCTGGTTATCTTGCTTGATAACTGTTTTACGTGCTTTTTCTTCAGATTTGTCATCCAACTTTGCTTTGTTTTTTATCCTATCTTCTAAATTAGCAATAATCTGAACTTTAAGCACATGAGATACTTGCTGGATAAGAGGAATCGCGACGGCTCCATAATATACTATATTATTTTTTAACAAATATTCTGTAATCAAAGTCTCAATAAATATTATATATTCAGGGTTAGCCTTAGAAAACATGCCAACACCTGATGGTGTTTCTTTAAGAGTTGATTCAAGCTTTGATTCAGAAACACCGAATTCCCTGAAAACCAGGGGTAAAATATTTTCATTATCTATGTACTCATAATCCAATCTTTTGGCGGCGCTTTTGGCTATTTGCCTTCCATTGCTGTAAGAGTCTGCGCTAATAGTTATAATGGACACTTTGCCCCTCCTTAAAATGTTAGTTAATTTTTACTGTTGCTGGTTTACAGTTCAACCGTGAACCGAAATATATTTCCCATGATCTGATTAAATACCATAAAACAAATAAAGCATCCCGATTAATACTACTATAAATAATACAGTCATAATTCCGCCAGCTTTCATAAAATCGACACTTTTATATCTGCCCGGGCCCATATAAAGCGCATTAACCTGATGTGTCGGCAGCATAAATGAATTAGAAGTCGCCAGGCCTACCACAAGGGCGGCCATCCTCGGATCAACTCCTGCAGCCATAGCCATATTAACCACAAGCGGCACAAGAAGTACTGTAGCTCCAACATTTGAAATAACAAGGGTAAAGAATGTTGAAAGTATTGCTATTGCCGTTAAAAGCACAACAGGAGAAACATCCCCTATTAATGTAAGAATAGTATGAGCAATCCATGCCGCAGCGCCGGTCTTCTGAGTCGCAATTCCCAATGGAATAAGTCCGGCCAGGAGGAAAATTGTTCGCCAGTCAACAGACTTGTATGCTTCGTCTATAGTAAGCACTCGGCAAACAACCATTCCAAAGGCTCCGGTCATAAGAGCTACCGACAGCTGGATTTTGAATATAATTATCATTACAAGAGCTACTGCCAGCCAACAACCGGATATTAAAGCTTTTTCGGGTTTGAGAACTTCACTTACCGGGGTTGAAAAAATAAAATTGTGTCTTTTCTGTAATATGTTAAACCTTTCCCAAGTTCCTTGAAGCAGTATTGAATCGCCTGCGCGCAATACAAAATCTGACAATCCGGAATAAAAAGCTTTGTCTGATCGATAAATCGCCAAAGGGTTTACCTGAAACTGTTCCCAGAAGTGGGCTTTTTTAAGGGTCTTACCAATAAGATCGGAACGTGGCGCAACAACCGCCTCAATTGTTCCGGATATCGCATTAGACATTTCATTTTGGAATACATCCAATGAATCTTTAATAGTTATGCCAAGTTCTTTTGCCATTTTTTTGACATTTTTCTGTAGACCATAAACAGCTATATCGCTGTCAGACCTTATTTCAATGTCAGGCGCAGTGGAAAGAATCTTAAAACCGTCCCTGCCTGCAATCGCAACAACATTTACCAGATATTTTTCCCGTAAATCTTTGATCGTCAAAGGATCCCTGAAATCGGTGAAATCATCAGGCACTTTTAATTCAAAAGAATCACCAAGATCTTCGTAGGAACTTTCTAAACCTATAGATTCAGCAGAAGAACCACTATCACCAGCTTTTCCTTTAGGCAGCACAAATCGTCCGAAAAAAATGAAGAATGTTATTCCAGACCCGACCAGTGCCAGACCGATAGGTGACACATCAAAAAGGCCGAAGGGTTTAAGACCAAAGGGTGCCAGCAAATCGTTGAGAAGAATCAACGGACTGCATCCAACCAGAGTTATAGTTCCACCCAGAATCGCACAAAAACCAACAGGCATCAGCATCTGTGAAAGCGGTATGTTCATTGATTTGCTCACGCGCTTAATAGCAGGTAGAAAAAGAGCCGCGGCGCCGATGTTCTGCATAAAGCTTGAAATTCCGGCTACAGTTGCTCCCATAGCAATAACAACCCGGGATGAGCTGTTGCCGGCTACTTTCATTACCGGCTTAACCAATCTGTTTATAAGGCCGGTTTTGTCAAGACCGGCGCCTATGATGATAACCGCAATAATGGAAATAACCGCATTACTGCTAAAACCGGAAAACGCTTCTTTAGGCGTAACCAGATGAAGCAAAGGCAGCGCAACCGTCATTAGTATAGCCACCATATCAACGCGAATCCATTCGGCGATAAAAAGAAACACCGCTATTCCGATCATTATCAGGACCAAAATCATTTCTGTTGTTAGCACATTTGCTTCCATAAAAAATCAATCTCCTTTTTAATTACATTTAATTTTCTTTTTCTTTCTCCTTTACAGTCAATACACGGCACGATGTCATCTGAACCAGCAAAGATATATTTTTCTGTATTTTTTGATAATCCTCATCATTTTTATCAGGAAGGGCAATCACTATCTCGGCTATGCTCAAATCCTGCACAAACTCGCAGACCTTTTCAATGTATTCACCAGGGCACTCGTACTGTTCAATATTGATTCCTTCCATAGTAGTTTGATCAATCAGCAGTTCTATTTTTTTTCTTATTTTTTTCTCCTTTCCGGCTGATTGAGATTCTGATGCCATGAGACCGTCTTTCCCAATTACATCATTTTTGAATAAAAAAAGAAAAATAGGTTTAGACCCGCTTCTTTTGGCGAACTCGACAGCATATTGAGCTGCATTAAATGATATTTCAGAAAATTTATCTAATGGTACAAGTATCTTGTTCAACTAATTTTATCCTTAATTAAATTGTTCAGGCTAAAGTAATCGCTTCAGCCTTTAATAGTTAATGGCATTAAATACAAACTGGTTAAGACTGATGATATCGTAAAAAGTTCATATTGCGGTTCTATCATTTCGACTGCGGGGAGAAATCTTATCTTTTTCAAATAGGTTGCAAAATAAAGATTTTTTGTTTTACTCGAAATGACAGGCCGGATGGACTTATTACGAGTTCATCAAACTATATATCAAAAAATATGCCAAATAAACTTATCCAATAATTATAAGTAGTTGTATTTTCCAAGACAAAGAAGATGCCCGGCCTTGTTTCAATATGGAACGGTTAAAGATGCCTTATTGATATTTGTTCACGTTGAAGCTTGAATTGAGCGGATGTTTGAAGTTGTGTTTCATTTTGGAGCTATGTTTCATTATGGAATTAAAGTCGGCAATAAGTTCTGGAATAAGGCATCTCAATCCTGGGATCGCGTGGGTCGATACCTTCATACGTCAGTTTGGAAAACAAGCGCCGCATTAATTCTACTCTCAAAGCAGTGGCGGGTTTTGCAAGAACTTATTGAGATGTTAGGGTTTTCTTGGTGTCATTTCCGGTATGTTGACAAAATCTATACCTTTCTCGTTAAATATTCTTTTTTCACAAGCCATTTCCAATTTTGCAACGAGTTTATCCTGATCAAAAGGTTTCATAAGGTAATCAAAGGCTCCCAACTTCATGCCTTGCATAGCAACTTGAACCGAAGCATGGCCGGTTAGCATTATTACTTCTGTCAACGGCCTGATTTTCTTTATTTCTCTAAGAGTATCTATGCCGTCTAAACCAGGCATTAACACATCCAGCAACACTACAATAAAATCCTGCTTTTTGATTTTTTCCAGGGCTTCATTGCCGTTCATTGCCGTAGTTATATCAAAACCTCTTTTTATCAAGAGTCTTGAAAGATACTTAATCATTATTTCTTCATCATCAACAAGCAATACTTTGTGTTTCATTGTCCACTCCTAATTATAAATTTAATCAGTTATAGAATCATGCGCTTACAGGTCTGACATACAAAATGACTTTTTATACATTCATCAGATTATAACAATACTGTCAATTAAAAATCAGCAACCGTTTACTGAAAATTTAAACCATCCTGTCTGTTTTGCAGGTCCGGCTATCCGGCGTACGACACAATCAGTTTTGAATAACAAGACCTTTGGAAAACGCTCGTTTTTTAGTTAATTCAGGTTATTTCAAAGAATAAACTTACGAAGTAATATCATTGGCTATCAATACATTATATACGTTATGATTCCTTTGCATCCGCCGCGAACCCTTTAAATTTAATTACGGATATTTTCATGTGTGTTCTTTCCTGACAATTTAAAGCAATGTTTATGCCAAGATTTATGTGCATTGGGCATTTTTGTAAAATGAATGGTGCTTTCAGTCACTGATAACTTTTTTATTGACAACGAATTATAAGTATTGTTAGTTCATAAACTGACTGAATACTCAGTCAACCTATGAAAGGCAAATGAATCATGTCGGTTTTATCCAAGAAAGAGTCTATCCTTCAAGCCGCAACCCTGCTTTTTTCCGAGAAGGGGTTCAGGCATACCTCCATTGAGGAAATAGCTAACATGACCGGTGTTGCCGAGGGGACTGTCTTTTATCATTTCAAGAGTAAAGATGGACTCTTCCTTGCGATA
>JAFCZU010000403.1 GCA_019314185.1 Deltaproteobacteria bacterium
TCCTGGCCAAGAACCGATCCGCTTTCATCTCGGTTACCTTGCGTATTTTTTCCAGGTCATGGTTTGGGTTTTTTCCAGTGATGATGTGATCAAAGCGCCGCATTTTTTTTAGCGCAAGCACGAATGTCCCAAATCTCACCTCATTTTTTTCAGCCGGATACTTATTCCGCCACTGAAAAAAAAGATCACCCGACAGCTTCATGGCTTCAACCTGGATTTCTATAGGCTGTTTGGCATACCACACCAACAAGCGTTTTACCTCTGTCTCTGACAGATGGAAAATCTTTTCAGGGATTGTGATATTATACATAATTTCCTTTTATTGATGGAAAATCTTTTCAGGGATTGTGATATTATACATAATTTCCTTTTATTCTTCGATAGTAAAATCCGATTTTCTTGATAAATTGTGTAAACATTCTATTTTTATAATAGCAATAACCGAAAATTTCACCCAGTTGCTATTATATAGTTAGATAAACCATCTTTTTTATTCTCCGGCATTTTTGAATGCTGATGGTGTTCGTCCACTTCATAGCCGGAATGAGCTGGAACAACGGAGTTTGCAGGATCACCCCTGTAACCGCCCCGATAACAGTTAGCGTGGTAACGGATCGCATTCAGTTTTTTTATCCAGCCTTCTGGATAATGCGATGCTTGATGTGGTGATTTACTGGTGGATGCCAGGGCAACCGGCGCACGCGGTGTTTGAAGGAGACGTAGACTGAGCGTCAAAGGCAGATGACCGTCTACTTAGACGGCCTGCCACAATCAGTCATTGGGCCCCACCTCGCCAAACATAATGTTATGATGTTTGGCTGCCCAGAACATTTTTGGACCATGGATTTGGCCAAGAATGTTGATAGACCCAGAAGTTAGGCGTGATGCCGGCCGAAAAAGCCAGGAGTATCAGGCGCAATGCCGATATTTCAGGCAATATGGATTTTGACCGGAAATGATTGATCGCACAGATCGTGCAATGCGAAACATGTGCGGTAACGAGTATACCGATGCTCCTAATTTTGGTCGTGTGGCATGCGGTCACGCGTTAGATCCTCTGAGTCGGGATCAGTCAGCTTTTTTTTAAAAGCAAGCAGGTAGACTCAAGTTCGTAACGACCCATAATTGGGTGCGTTGATCAAAACCGGCTTTGTGATTGGATTGGAGGCATTAAATCAGAGGGTCCATAAACTACCAGGTTAATCAGATTTTCTTAAAATCTGAAATTTTCACACCCGGCTTGTCGAAACATGCCGCAAAGGTGGAAGCCAGAACGGAAGGGGCTAAAACCTGGGCGGATATCGGGAAGCGTATTAATATATATTCGTACTCTACAGCGCAAAGCTATAAGGATATCTGGCATCAGTTCGGTCATTTTGTTAAAGCCGAACTTCGCGTACGTGATTTAGAGAACGTTAAAGGTGAACATGTCCGGACATATCTTAAATCGCGAATTGCAGACGGTATAAAGTACGCTACATTTCAAAAAGAAGCGGCAGCATTGTCAAAATTTGAGAGAGCCATCAACGGATTTGCGAAGAAAACAGAATCCGGGCACCATTACGATTTTTATTCCAGTATAAAAGATGTTCGGAAAGAAGCGGCTCAGACGCTGGAAAGATTTCAAGAAACACGTTCTTATGTCAATCCTGCCCAACTCATTAAAAACATAGACGACAAATCTTATCAGATTGCCGCTTGTATCCAGCATGAAGGCGGCGCTCGATTGTACGAAAGCTCGCTTATCCACTCCAATCAGCTTGAGGGCATAGGAAAAGATATCGCAGGCCGTGAAGTTGGCCGGGTTCGTCTGGACCCTGCTGACACAAAAGGAGGAAAAGGTCGAACTATCTTTCTATCTTTAGAATCGTATCACAGGCTTGAAATGCATATTGCCGAACACGGAGAATTTCGAATCAGCAACTCTAACGGATACAGAGATGCCCTGAAAGCCGCCGCAGAACAATCCAATCAGAAGTACACAGGTTCCACGGCCTAAGATGGAATTACGCTCAGGAGAGGTTTTCTGAGCTTCAAAAGGCCGGATACACACACGAACAATGTCTGTCGCAGACAAGCTGGAATATGGGGCATGAGCGAGCGGATATTACCTTGCATTATCTGAAATAAAAAAGTCCCGCAAGTGCCCCTGAAGGGGTCGTTGAGTCCCCATTAAAGGGTCGTTCAGGGGACGTTGAAGACACTAAAGGGGTCGTTCAGCGCCCCTAAAGGGAGCGTTCAGCAGGATCTGGTTTTCCATAGAAAATGCCTCCTTCTGAAAGACCTTGACATTGTTATCATCTGATGATAATTTAAAATTAAAATGACTAAGAAAGAATATTCCAGAGAGGATGCTTCACTTAGCGCTTTATTGGATTTGGACGGTGAGATTTTTCCAATGGATAATGGCTATTGGACAAAATTTGAGGTATCCAGAGTTACGCCTACGCCACAAATTCCTCATGGAATCAGATACTCATTAACATTGCATGACCGTAACAACACACGCATCTTAGGGTTTGACAATGCGCATACATTTAAACCAAAGAAAAAGAAGTATGGGGCTCGTAAAATTACATGGGATCATAAGCACAAGATGGAAAAGGTTTGCTCTTACGAACTCGAATCAGCAAGCCAACTCTTAGAGGATTTCTGGGAAGCCGTTGAGAAAATATTAAGATAACTTAGAAGGTGATATGATGGCTAAAAGGGTATTAAAGATAGGGATTATTTCCCGAGAAAATTATAAAAAAAGAACCATCGCAATTGCGCGAGGAGAATATAAGCCAAAGAAAGGTGAGCCAAAAGTCTGGTTTGAATCAGTGCAATCAATGGCGCAGATCCTCAGTAGTGAGAATCAAGAATTGCTTAGAATTATAAAAGAACAAGAACCAGCATCTTTAAGAGAACTTGAACTGGTATCAGGCAGAAAGCGCAGTAACCTGTCTCGAACATTAAATACAATGTCTCGATACGGAATAGTTGATTTGGTTAAACAGAAAAGAACGGTAAAACCGATTGTCAAGGCAACGGATTTTAAAGTTGAGTTTGGGCTGAGCACTACGGTAACAGGGAAAACCGAAAGGGATAACAATAGACTTTCCTGAGCCGTGAAAGGAGTGATAATATGGATACCATCATGAGTTTTCTCAAAGACATAGATATGGCCGCGCTTGTAATGATAGTTTTATTCGGGATTCCTTTTATCGCTATGATTGTGTACGCTATTGTGCTTCACAGAAGGGGCAAAAGGATGGGTGTGACCTATGATATTCCTAAAGAAATAGATAATGAGTTTTGGGAACCAGCAGATCGAGATCTTTTTCTTGATCCTATGTATGATGGCATGCCAGGAAGTTTATCCGATTATGCTGATAACGATCCTCAAAATCCTGAATACAGTTACCATTAAGGTTTCCATTCGGTTTATGGCCTGATAATTTCATGAAAAACCGGTGTTTTTGGAGACGCTTGTTCCAGAGAAGCCCCCTTCGTCCAGTTTTTTACAGTTTCGATTGGCGCTCCAACAATACTGCTTGCTCCAAAACTAAACTCCGACTGCCCTTTTGCTAAAACATCCACGCCTTGTGCCATATCCTGAATACCGGAAGTATATAACTGTCTGTATTTGTTGCGGTCAAATATCCCATCAGGCCGCATTGATTTCTCATATGCCGTTTCCTGTATCCGGATCATAATTATGTTCTTCTGTATTCCTCTGTCCGATTTTCAGGTCAGCCTGTCCTTTTACCCCAACGCCTGTAATAAATTCAGTAAGCTTTCCGCCAGGAATACTCACACTCAGGCTTCCACCCGCCTCAGTATTCGTAAAGGTCATATACCGACCTTTCTTACTTGCAATGGTTGACAAACCTTCCGCCAAAGCTCTGGCCTGCATAATTTCTTCTTGTTCCCTCTGCGCAATTGTTGGTGCATTGTAAGCGCTCAATAAACCGCATCTTCACATAGCCAGGTATCCATGTCATATTGGACCAAAACTTATAAAAAAGGTGGAGGTTCATTATGGCAAAAGCAAAGCAGACCCTTAAA
>JAFCZU010000404.1 GCA_019314185.1 Deltaproteobacteria bacterium
CGTTTCTGGCGATGCTGGCGTCAATCTCCTTTTGCCTCCGCCGCTGCAATTGCCACCATTCATTCAACAGTTCCTTCGCCTCTTTGGGCCAGGCTTCCTCCGCCTTCCTCGGAATCTCCCATTCCTCGAAGCTCTTTTTCAGCAGCCCATTCAACTCTTGGCGAACCGGCTCAAGCTTCTCCCGCCACTTGGCGTGGATCGTGTCTATTTCCTCATTATTCGCAATGTGCTTGAGCATTATGTGCGGAACACGCTCATAGACGAACCCTCTCTTTATGTCTCCACCCGTTTTGTACGGAGGGGGCGTCTGGCCGGTGATCTCAGATTCTTTCTTTATTCCCTCCTGTGAGTCAGCCAAGAGGTAGTATGGGTATTTGGCCGTCATCAATCGCGTTCTCGCCAGAGCAAGCGCCACACGACTCGTATCAATCGTAATCCAGCGTCTTCCCCACTGTTCGGCGACATAAGCTATTGAGCCGCTTCCGCACGTCGGGTCGAGTACCAAATCTCCGGGGTCAGTGGCCATAAGCATACAACGTTCGATAACTTTCACATTGGTCTGTACTACGTATATTTTGTCCATCCCACTTCCAGAAGCAGTATCGGTCCAAAGGTTAGAAAGTGGATTGACAGGATTATCGCGACCGAATCTAACATAGTTAAGACTGTTACCAGCATGGACAACTCGATCTGCCTTTAAAAGCCTAACCATACCTTCCTTGTTTGTTGACCAACTTCTTCCAGCGGTTGGTTCAAAACGCTGCCCAAATGCTTCTACTGGGTATATGCAACTTTGTGTACGACCGGCTGCTAAAAGGATTTGATAGCGAAGAATGTGTTCTATACAGTCTTTAGGTGACAAATCACAAGAATCAATAGGTACATGCTGTCCATCGGGAATTTGAACAAGCCTATAAGCGGAGTCTCCCTCAAAATCTTTGGGGATGTAAATAAGTCGTCTTTTGACAGCCTCTTTGATCTTGGCATACCATAGAATGAAATCTGATATTTCTGGCATTAGACCTTTACTCAGACCGGCCGTTTTCTTTACAGTTATGATTGAAACAAAATTATCACTTCCAAATACCTCGTCCATCAGACATCTAACAAGGTGCACATTTTCGTCTCCAATCTGCACGAACACAGAACCAGTTTCAGTCAGCATTTCTCTTGCTGCGACGAGCCTGTCTCGCCAGTAGGCGAGGTACGAGTGGATGCCAAGTTGCCAGGTATCCCTGAATGCTCGGATTTGTTCGGGCTGGCGGGTAGCGTCGGCGGCTTTGCCGTCTTTGACATCGCGTTTACGGGTGGAGACCTGCCAGTTGGAGCCGAACTTGATGCCGTAAGGCGGGTCGATGTAGATCATTTGGACCTTGCCCTTTAGGCCTTCTTTTTCGGCAAGACTTGTCATCACCAGTTGAGAATCACCCAATATCATACGGTTGGACCAGTTGGCGTCGTGCTGGTAGAACTCGACAAGCTCTTCAAACTCAATGCCGTTGAAGTCGGCAAAGAAATCAAGCTGTTCGCCTTCACCTTTCTTGGCCTGGGAACGGACGTCTTCAATGATGGCATGGGGATGAATCTTCTCCTGGATATAGATCGGCACAGCCGGGACGGTTAGTTCTTCTTGATCTTGCTCATCTTTGCCTTTCCAAACCAATTGCGGATCGAGGGATGGATCGCGGGCGTAGAGCAGACCGGGATACTTAACTTCCTTCGGCTTCAATTCATCTTCAGCGACAAACCCCCTCAATTCCTCTGTGGGGATATTCTTGCGTTTGTCTTTGTGCTTGACCGATTCAATAGAAACCTGCCTATTTCTTTTAGCTGTCTTCTTCTTTGCCACAAGAATATGTCCTCTTACATAATTCAGTATGAACGTAGCACAAAAAACTATAAGTACATATTTGACAAGATGTTAGGCGGAGAAAGCGTCTAATGACTTTTGGGCCAGCGATTAAATTGTTAAGTCTTATGGTCCATTTCACCGATATAATCATTGCCTCTTTGGATTAGATTTCGTATAATATGTAGACTCAACGGCCAGTGGTTTTCCATGTAAGAGCCGAAGGAGATGGACTCGCCGTCTGAGCGAGTCTTTTTACTATTGTATTCTGCGATCATATTTACTTTCGAAGTCACGTTGTTTGTACTCCCTGTCAACATAAAAGGAAGTAACGAGTCTTCTTGAGTTGTTAGGGTATTTCTTCATAATAACAACAAAATCGCAATTCTTTAACCAGACATAAGTCTTTATACTTCCATTTCCTTCTTCGTAATCCCAAGCCGAAATTCCGTTTTTCCCAGTATTTTCTATAAGTGCTTTGACCCACGGCAGTCTTTCCGATCTCCTCAAATCAGGCAATCTTTCCGCTGGTATTTCATCCTCATCATAGAATCTTCTCTTTCTTCTCGGCACTCTTCTGGCTTTTTGCTTTCGGCTTGTCAAGTGCCAGAAAATCTTCTCTCTGCCATCTTCGATTTCCTTAAAAAACCATACATCGAACCCGCTGTATTTCAAATCATGATTCTTCATATCTCGGGAGAATATTTGGTACAGCATTTCATAGGTATCATTATTTCCACCGTTACACCAAGGACTCACCTGTACCATTTCAGGCAACCATTCAGAATAACACATATTACAAGCCTCCCTCATTTGGCCGCCAGAAACAAAGATTGAATTTCATTTCAGAAGGAAGCGTGTTTCTCTCCAGACTTAAACCACTCTTAGACTTAATTTCTTCTATAATTGATTGCTTGGCGCTACTCGCTGTCAAATTCCTTGCTTTATAAGAAATTGCTCCTATGAATAGATCTGCCAACTGGAGCAGGCCAATATCATGTGAATGAACATGCTGCATTCTGGTTATCATTTCTCTGTTGAAATCATAGTGCGCATTTCTAAGGACATCATGTAATTCCCGCAATTTTTTCCTGCCACGTGTGTCCTTTATGTCCAGATAAATGTGATAATCATTTCCGCTACGAAAAATGTTACGTAGTAAGTAGAAGTACATTTTATAATACCAATCATCATGGGACTGACCGTGTTCTTCATGTTTCAGAATAGATTTGTCAGGAATAATCCACGCCCGAAAATTTAGATTGTCCGTGGCAAAAAAGAAATCTATCAGCTCACTGTAAAAATCAACTTTTCCGGTTGATATTTTCGTCCATTTAATTTCAAAATAACGGCTTAGATTATGACGGGCTTTAATCGTTCCTATTTGTTGATTAAATTGAGCCACATTAGATCTGGGGCACCATAAGGCACCTAAAACCATTGCTGGCTGCCCATCATTTAGAAGATGACAGCTTTCATCGCAATATATGTTAAAAAGTCCAGACATAATAGTTCTTCCTTTAAGCCTCCACCTAAGTGTTTTTTGGGGCGGTTATAAATGCTGCAATTGTATTCTT
>JAFCZU010000062.1 GCA_019314185.1 Deltaproteobacteria bacterium
CCTATGCTCTGTTTCATCAGCTCCAACTGTCCTTCTAAGTTAAGCTGATAAAGAACAAGTTGTCTTAGCAGTTAAATAACAAAACCCCCGGCTGGAAACGGCCGGGGGTTTTTTGTTTAAACAGGTGTCAGATCATTATTGTTGGGTTTCGTTCCTCAACCCAACCTACCACTACCACTTATTTTTGTGAAAATTCAAAGCTCGTAGTCGTAGGTTGGGTTAAGCGAAGCAACCCAACACAGCGTGTTGCACCACGAAGATCACGAAGGACACGAAGAAGAAAGGTGTGTTGTATTATTATGGCATAAAGCAGAAGCGGAGTTGTATTATTATGGCATAAAGCAGAAGCGGACGTGGAATGACTTTTTACGCGTTTATCAAACTTTTTTTCATGCTTTTCTTCGCGCTCTTCGTGTTCTTCGTGGTAAATATTTTTCTGTGAATGTCTGGTTTTTTTGCTATAAAGGTAGTTCGTAGGTTGGGTTAAGCGAAGCAACCCAACAAAAAAAAGCTATTCCCTTCCAATTGTTTCATCTAACGTAATATCTCCTCCTGCTCCCCACTCCAAATCATACATAGCCTGTTCTTTCTTCTTTTGTCTCGAGGCAGAAGGTGTGAGCTTATATTTGTCATCACACTTTCTGCTGAAATAACTCTTTATCAACCGCCAGCGTTTGGAAAAGTCACGGTCCCCATCCGGCAATGTCCACAAGCAATGTAAATGATCGGGCAGAAGGACAAAAGCATCAATTGCAAATAGATGTTTTGCCATAACATGCCTGAAAGATTCCCGCAGTAATGATACATTGTTGTGTTGGCACAGAATTTTATTCCTTTTATATGTAACGACCGTAAAGAAATATGTTCCGCCTTTGGTTCGTGCACGTCGGTATCGCATAGATCCTCATTGTTGGGTTTCGTTCCTCAACCCAACCTACCAACTATATGAAAATTTGATTATTCTTGAAATAATGAAATACAGCTCGTAGGTTGGGTTAAGCGAAGCAACCCAACAAAAAAAAGCTATTCCCTTCCAATTGTTTCATCTAACGTAAGGAAAAACCAACAGGGCCGCATCTTAAATATTAACTATTGGCTTGTCAAGCTATCTTTGTAACTGTTCAGATTATTAGGCAAAACCAGACTGTGGGATGTATCAGTTCGCAGGTTGGGTTAAGCGAAGCAACCCAACGTTATGCCCATCTGATTGTTTGAAGTGGGTCAGTTTATAACGTGAAGGGAGAAATAGATGTCGGCAAAAATCTGTCCCAAGCCCTCTACGGAATTGTCTCCAGCAAATTCGGAAACGTCGCCGTTGCTCACGAGGTAAGTGAAATCCATGATGTCGATATTTATTTCGTTCCCCGGATCAAATCCTTCAAATATTCGCCCCCTTTTACGGGCTTGGGTTCTCATACCGCCGCCGTGGAGCTGGAAACGGAAATCTTCGCCGGGAACGGACGGCGACTGCGCAGTTTCAGCGTCAAGCAGAATGGAAGTAGAAACATGTTAAATCAGATCAAAATGGAAACGAACTATGATATGGCGCACTATGCGGTGAACGAGGCCATAGACAACCTCCTGAAGGAATTTTCCCGGAAGCTTAATGAATTTATTGATTCAAGAGGTACACCATGCGGCGGTTCAAAGAAAATCCCAAATTATCCCGGCCCCTGTTTGCGCTCGGCGATCCGGTCTATGATGATTCGGATGTGCGTTAGAGCCGAAGAAAGTTCGACAACATCGTCCTGGCATCAGCCAACCAGACGCCCGGTTTCAATTTGCGCAGCGCCTTGGTCCGCAACGGCTTCTCTTTGCCCCGCCTGCCCGAGACCCGAGACGAGGTCCTGAAAATCGGCGCTCTCTTCGGGTACCAGGCCAATGACCGCAACATCAAGCTCGATATGGACGCCTCCAAAAGCGAACTTTTAAAATCCGATCCCGGCATTTACCGATATATCCATTTTGCCACTCACGGTCTTTTAAGCGGCGACATTCCTTATATTCTGGAACCGGCGCTGGTTCTAAACCAGCCGGGAAACCGCAACCCTGAAGATGGCTTCCTCAAAATGAGCGAGATTCTGGAATTCAAACTCAACGCAGATGCCGTTGTTCTATCGGCCTGCAAGACGGCTCTGGGAAAAGAGATCGCCGGAGAGGAAATCGTAGGCTTAAGCCGCGCCTTCATGCTCGCAGGATCTAAATCGGTCATCGTGAGCCTCTGGAGCGTGGAGTCGAATTCCACGGCCGTCCTGATGAAGCGCTTTTACTCGCACCTCAAGCACGGAAGATCCAAAGAAGAGGCGCTCAGGCTGGCCAAGCAGGAATTGAAAAGCCAAAGCCTGACCTCCACGGATCTCAGCCGTGGCGTTACGATCACCGGACGAAACAAAAAAATTCAAACCGGCGCCTCCCATCCATTTTTCTGGGCACCTTTCATCCTGATTGGTGAATGGGAGTAAAAATATCCGGATAAGGTCAACGAGCCTGCTTTTTTTCAATTCTTGCCCATGAATCCCGCAAAGTTGCTGTCCGGTTAAATACGAGCGCCCCTTCATGCGAATCAACAGAATCCACACAAAAATAACCAAGCCTTTCAAACTGATACCTGCTTCCCGGCTTTGCTCCCGCAATGCTTGGTTCAACATAACAGGATGTTAGTATTTTTAGGGAATTTGGATTTAAACAATCCATAAAATCAGCATTGTCTTTTCCCTTTGCCGGGTTTTCTTTTATAAACTGACGATCATACAAGCGGACTTCTGCCTTGGTTGCGTGAGACGCGGAAACCCAGTGAAGGGTTCCCCTGACTTTGCGTCCGTCAGAAGACCATCCCCCTTTTGTTTCAGGATCATACGTGCAGCGCAGCTCAATAATTTTACCGGTTTCATCCTTTATCACTCTCTCACACTTGATATAGTAGGCGTACCTCAATCTTACTTCTCGGCCTGGAGCTAATCGGAAAAACTTTTTGGGCGGATCTTCACGAAAATCATCCTGCTCAATATAAAGCACCCGTGAAAATGGAACCTTCCGAGTCCCCATGTCCGGATTTGTCGGGTGATTCTGAGCCTCCAGCTCCTCTGTCAGATCTTTTGGATAGTTTTCAATAACCACGCGAAGGGGATGCAAAACGCCCATAACTCTAGAGGATCGTTCATTTAAATCTTCCCTTATGCAGTGCTCTAACAATGCAAAATCTACGATACTTTCCTTTTTGGCTATTCCGATGCGTTCACAAAAAGCTCTGATAGATTCCGGTGTATAACCGCGTCTCCGCATACCGGACAGGGTTGGCATGCGAGGGTCGTCCCATCCGGAAACATGCTTTTGGCCAACCAGCTTCAAAAGTTTCCTCTTGCTCATCACGGTATATGTCAGATTGAGTCTGGCAAACTCGATTTGCCGTGGATGACAATCAGCATTCAACTCGTCAAGTATCCAGTCGTAAAGAGACCGGTGATCTTCAAACTCCAGCGTGCAGAGGGAATGTGTAATCCCTTCGATGGAATCGGAAAGACAATGAGCATAATCATACATCGGATAAATGCACCACCTGTCGCCGGTTCTGTGATGCTCCATGTGTTTAATACGATAAATAACAGGATCACGCATATTCAAATTCGGAGATGACATATCAATTTTTGCTCGAAGCACATGTTCCCCGTCTTCGAATTCGCCTGTCCGCATACGCTCAAACATGTCCAGATTTTCTTCGATTGAACGGTTGCGATATGGACTGTCTTCCCCCGGCTCGATCAAGGTGCCGCGATATTTTCTTATTTCTTCCGCACTCAGGCTGCAGATATAGGCCTTGCCCTTTTTTATAAGCTGAACAGCATATTGGTAGAGTTTTTCAAAATAGTCTGATGTATAATAGAGCCGACTGCCCCAGTCAAAGCCAAGCCACCTGACGTCTGATTTTATTGACTCTACATATTCGATATCTTCCTTGACCGGATCTGTATCATCAAATCGCAAATTGCAAACACCTCCTGTATGTTCGGCGGCAATCCCAAAATTAAGACAAATCGACTTGGCGTGTCCGATATGCAGGCAGCCGTTCGGTTCAGGAGGAAAACGAGTTACAATACGACCATTATTTTTATTTGCCTTCAAATCTTCAGCAATAATATTGCGAATAAAGTTTGACGGTTGAGACAATTCAATTGCGTTGTTGTTCATTCAATGTTTCCTGTTCTTTTTTGTAACTATTCAGTCACAGATCTACGCTGATTATCACTGATATTTTTTCTTTTTTTAATAAAGGTTTTAAATTCATATCCTTTTTTTGTGTCTTAGTGGCTGAACAGTTATCTTATATTTTAATCTTTCCTTCTCTTTTTACTTTTTTTAGATCGTTTGGTTTGCGGTTTTTTATCTTCGGCATATTGAACCCGAACATTTCGACCATCAATTTTAGCGCCTTTCATTGTTTTTAAGACTTTAGCCGCAACACTTGTTTCAACTTCAAAAAAAGAAAATTCCCGCATGATTTCTATTGGACCAATCTTTTCAGAGCTAATTCCAGATTTGCTGCATATAGTTTTTACCATAGCGCCTTTTGTCAGATTATCCATAGACCCTGTGTTTAAGAAAAACCGTTTCGATTTTCCTGATACTGATTTCTTTCGTTGTCGATCTTTTTTTACAGGACGATAAGCATCTTCCTTTTTTTTCAAGGATACATTTATATCTTTAGAACCTTTATAATAATTAAGAAAGCGGTTAAATTCATTTGAAACAAACTTTTGAATGAGTTCTTCTTTTGTAAGACCGTCTAATGTATTATAGACCAGCGGCAGGAAACGCTCGATTTCTTTCTGATCCACTTTAACTTCTACCATTTTGCTGACCATGGAATAGAGCTGTTTCTCACAAATTGCATGTCCTTCCGGAACTTTTGCATAATTAAATTTAACACCTGCTTTTCTTTCTATAAACTGAAGCTTGCTTTTTTCCCGGGAATTGATGATGACTATGGATGTTCCTGATTTGCCAGCTCTTGCCGTTCTGCCGCTCCTGTGAGTATAGTTTCCCGCCTCATCAGGGAGTTTATAGTTAATGACATGGGTGATATCGGAAACATCTATTCCGCGGGCGGCAACATCTGTTGCAATAAGAATCTGAATGGATTTGGCCTTAAATCTGCTCATGACTTTATCTCGTATTGCCTGAGAAAGGTCGCCATGAAGAGCTTCAGCGTTATAGCTGTCTTTCATCAGTTTCTCTGCTATATCCTGTGTCTCTTTTCGCGTGCGACAAAACACGAGCCCATAAATATCCGGGTAATAATCAATAATTCGTTTTAATGCCTGATACCTGTCTTTTTCTTTGACGATATAATTCACATGCAAAATATTTTCCGCGCCGCTATTTTTCTTCCCAACTATTATCTCAACGGGATTTTTCATGTATTTTTTTGCAATTTTTGCAACTTGATGAGGCATTGTTGCAGAAAACAGCCAGGTTCTTTTCTGAGATGGCGTGTTTTCAAGAATGGCATCTATATCTTCCTGAAATCCCATATTGAGCATTTCATCCGCTTCATCAAGGACCACGTATGAAACCATGGAAAGTTTTGCTATTTTTCTATTAATAAGATCAAGCAATCTCCCTGGTGTTGCCACAATAATCTGAGCGCCTTTTTTGATCTGATTCCTCTGGTTTTCAATGCTGGCGCCGCCATAAACAGCGGCAACCTTTGCACCTTTTACATATTTGCATAATTTTTTAATATCATCTGAAATCTGCATACATAGTTCTCTCGTTGGGCAAACCACCAGCCCTTGAGTATGTTTCAGGTCAAAATCAATCAGCTGGATCATGGGTAAACCAAAAGCTGCTGTTTTACCTGTTCCGGTCTGGGCAAGACCTACAAGATCCCTGTCCCCTCCAATAATTTCAGGGATTGCATCTGTCTGGATGGGCGTGGGTTCAACAAACCCGAGATCTTTAACCGCCTGTAACAACTCATCAATTAAATCCAAGTTTTCAAAACTCATATTTTTCTCAATCCTTCTAATAAATTTAAATGTTTAAATCGAAGATTATAACACGGGTAAAATGGTAAGGCAAACGTTATATACCATGTAACAAATACTTTCCTCACAGAAACGCTCTTGTCTTTAGCTAATATCTTTGCTAACAGAGTTAACTATATATGGTTTTTGCATATAGAAGACTTTCTTCCTACAAGTTAAGCAAGCGCCCCAAAAATGAATTTAGATATTAATATTGTCAAAATGATTATCAGGGGAGTTGTCTCATACGTTATTGGGGCTATGATCTTATGCGTATTGGCAACGTTTCAAAAGTTGGCAATTGATTGCAGAGTTCTTGTGTCTGCTGCCGACAATGCACTCTATTCGGCAAAGGAAAATGGTCGAAATCAGGTAAATTCCGGAAAACATCAATAGGGTTTGCCCAATCGGGTAAAATATGCGGGTATTATGAAAAATAGAGCCGACCTATCAGTAAATATTGGAAGGATAGAACTAAAAAACCCGGTAATGACGGCATCCGGCACATTTGGGTATGCAAAAGAGTTTGATGATCTTGTTGATCTGAACCAGCTGGGAGCTATTATTGTCAAGGGTTTATCGCTTCAACCATCCAAAGGCAATCCACCGCCAAGGATAGTTGAAACTCCATGCGGCATGCTCAATGCCATTGGCCTTGAAAACGTCGGCCTTGCATCGTTTGTTGAAGAAAAGCTCCGGTTCCTAAAAGGACTCTCAACACCCGTTATTACAAACATTTACGGTAAAGATGCCCGGGAATATGCGGAACTGGCCTCACGCATTAATGATATCGAAGAAATAGCAGGCATCGAAGTCAATATTTCATGCCCCAATGTAAAGGCAGGAGGTGCCGCATTTGGAACTGATCCAGAAGCAGCCTGCAGGGTGGTAAAGGCTGTAAGAGACAACACAGGGAAACCGCTTATGGTAAAACTTACTCCCAACGTAACAGATATTACGGTTGTTGCCCGCAGCGTTGAGGATGCAGGCGCTGATTCCATATCTTTGATAAATACGATAACCGGCATGGCTATAGATATTGAAACCCGACGTCCAAAGCTTGCAAATATAACAGGAGGCCTCTCCGGCCCTGCAATCAAACCAATAGCCCTGCGTATGGTCTGGCAGGTTACGCAGCAGGTTAAAATTCCGGTTATCGGGGTTGGAGGCATAATGACGCCGGAAGATGCTCTGGAATTTTTAATAGCAGGAGCTGCTGCCGTTCAGATCGGCACAGCCAATTTTATAAATCCGCATGCCACAATTGACATTATTGAAGGAATCGAAGCCTTTCTTATAAAAAGAAATATCCCGCGAATAACAGATATTATCGGAACACTTCAAACCTGATGGAATCGCTATAAAAAACAATTAAACCACGAAGATTAAAACTCAAAGTTTCGCACCCCTTAATCTATCTAAAGCGTTAGACAGTAAGGGCTAAAAATAAATTTTAAAGCGAAATATACTGCCTGTGGTTTTTAAGGATTAAGGGGCAATCCTTACCGTCTTGATATTGATAGAAATCAAGAGTGCGGAACATGAGTTAGAATTAATATTTTTACAATTTCTTCGAGTTCTTCATGGTGAACATAGCAAGGTCACAACGCTTCCAGCGGAATTACCGGATGAGCTTTTAAGTATTCCAGTCTGTTCAATCCGTTAATATAAGCCTTTGCGCTGGCAGTAATAATGTCGGGGTCAGCCCCTCTGCCAAGAGAAATAAGCCCGTCTTCATTTAAGCGCACCGTTACCTCACCCTGTGCGTCTGTACCGCCGGTCAGAGCGCTTACTGAAAACCTTAAGAGTTCAGACCTCGTCCCTGTGAGTTTTGCTATTGTATTAAAAGCAGCATCAATCGGACCGTTTCCATAGCCGGCATCCTGCACAGACCTGCCATTTATCGTGAGCTTAACACTCGCCATGGGAAAAACCGTTGTCCCGCTTATTACATGCAAATATTCCAGGCAGAAAATGTCAGTGGTACGAAGGATACCTTCCGTGACAATAACTTCAAGATCCTCATCAGTAATGGTCTTTTTCTTATCAGCAAGCTCCTTGAATTTTGTAAAAATGAGTTGTAATTCTTCGTCCGAAAGATCGTACCCCAGTTCCTTTAAATGTGAACGCAGGGCGTGCCTTCCTGAATGTTTACCCAACACAAGCTTGCTGGCGCTGAGACCTATGGTATCAGGTTTCATAATCTCATATGTCATGGGGTTTTTCAACATCCCGTCCTGATGAATACCTGCTTCATGTGCAAATGCATTGGCCCCAACAACAGCCTTGTTCGGTTGCACAATAATTCCTGTTATCATGCTTACAAGCCGGCTTGTCGGATAAATCTGCTCGGTATTAATGTTGGTTGATAACGGAATATAATTGGGTCTCGTATGCAAAGCCATTACTATCTCTTCAAGAGATGTATTCCCGGCTCTTTCTCCGATGCCATTTATTGTAACTTCAGCCTGTCTTGCTCCGACGCTTATTGCCGCAAGTGTATTGGCTGTGGCGAGGCCAAGATCATTATGGCAGTGTATGCTCACAACTGCTTTATGAATATTGGGTGTATGTGCCATAACATATTTAACAAGATCCGAAAATTCCTGTGGAATGGCATAGCCTACTGTGTCAGGAATATTAATGGTTGTAACGCCCGACTCTATTACGGCCTCAAAAATCCTGCACAGGAAATCACGATCACTCCTTGATGCATCTTCTGCGGAAAACTCTATACTGTCGGTAAAAGATTTGGCATATTTTACCGCTTCAACCGCCTTTTTTAAGACTTCAGCCCTTGTCATTTTCAGCTTGTAATCCATGTGGATATCTGAGGTAGCAATAAAAGTATGAATTCGCGGTTTGGCTGCATTATTGATAGCGCCCCAGGCGCACTCAATATCCTTTTTTGAAGTTCGTGCAAGCGCTGTAACTTCTGTGTTTTTCAACTTGCCGGCTATACTGGAAACAGCTTCAAAATCTCCGTCAGATGCAGCTGGAAATCCTGCCTCCAGCACATCCACACCAAGTTTTTCCAATTGCACTGCAATCCGCAGCTTTTCTGCGGCATTCATGCTGGCTCCGGGAGACTGCTCACCATCTCTTAAAGTAGTGTCAAATATTATTACTTTTTCATTCATAATTTTGCTCCATTATAATTTGGTCGAGTAGTCAAGTAGGAAAATAGTCGAGTAGGGAAACATTCGACCACTCGACCACTCGACCACTCGACCACTCGACTACTCGACCACTCGACTACTCGACTACTCGACTACTCGACCACTCGACCACTCGACTACTCGACTACTCGACCACTCGACTACTCGACTACTCGACTACTCGACTACTTCCCAATGCTTTTCCCCGTTCCTTGGCCAGCTTATATTGAAAGCTGTCTGCCAGCGCCTGCCAGCTCGCCTCAATAATATCTTCTGAAGCGCCGATTGTACTCCAGATGTCATCTTCGTCTCTTGACTCTATTAAAACCCTTACCTTTGCAGCGGTTCCTTTCCCGCCATCTATTACCCGCACCTTGAAATCAACAAGACGCATGGAATCCAGATCGGTTACATAAAATTTCTCCAGGACCTTGCGCAGAGCATTGTCTAAAGCGCCGACCGGCCCACGTCCTTCAGCCGCGGTAATTTCTTCCTTATCGCCGACAGAGATCTTGATTGTAGCATAAGACGAACATGGACAATCTTCTTCCTTTTCAATGTGAACTCTAAAAGATTTAAGCTCAAACAACGGGTTGAACTGCTTTGTAAATTTTTCCATCAGGATCTTGAACGAGCCGTCAGCCGCTTCAAACTGATAACCCTGCTCCTCCAGACGCTTTATTTCTGAAACGATCTTGCGGCTGTCAAAGCCATTTCCCTTAAGATCAATTCCCAGTTCTTTAGCCTTGTATTCTATATTGCTCTTGCCGGAAAGATCAGATATCAGAACACGGCGCTTGTTCCCCACATATTCAGGATCCATATGTTCGTATGCCCCGGGAACCTTCATAATAGCGCTTACATGAATACCGCCCTTGTGGGCAAAAGCGCTTTTGCCCACAAAAGGCCTGGCATTTAACGGAATCATATTTGCTGTCTCGCTGACAAACCTGGAAAGCCTTTTTAGTTTTGAGAGGTTCTCTCTTGAAATACACGGACAATCCATTTTTATACAAAGAATCGGTATAATTGAGGTAAGGTCCGCATTACCGCATCTTTCTCCATATCCATTGACAGTTCCCTGAACCATAACAGCGCCTGCGCGTATCGCTGACAGGGAATTGGCCACAGCCATGCCGCAATCGTTATGTGTATGAATCCCGATTTTAAACGGCAGGTCATCTGTTTTTGCAGCCTGTTTTTCAGCGATGCTTTTTCGCACATTGTTTGTGATGGATTCTATTTCAAATGGCAGGCTGCCCCCGTTTGTGTCACAGAGAACAATAGTGTCTGCTCCGCCTTCTATAGCTGCCATCAAGGTTTGCAATGCATAGTCCGGGTTTTTCTTGTACCCGTCAAAAAAATGCTCGGCATCGTAGATAACTTCACGATCATTCTTCTTCAGATACTCAACAGAGTCGCATATCATTGCGAGATTCTCTTTCAAAGTATTTCCCATAACCTGCTCGACATGAAGATCCCAGGTCTTTCCAAAGATTGTGACAGCGGGAGCGCCGCTCTTAAGAAGCGCATTTAAGTTGGGATCATCACCAGGTTTAATTCCGAGCTTGCGAGTTGCGCCGAATGCGACAAGACGGGCATTTTGGAATTTAATACTTTTCGCCAGCTCAAAAAAACGCTCATCCCTGGGATTGGAACCAGGCCAGCCGCCCTCTATGTAATGTATCCCAAAATCATCAAGCTTCTCCGCAATTTTTATCATTTCTTCAGCGCTGAAACTGATGTTTTCTCCCTGGGCTCCGTCTCTTAAGGTTGTATCATATAAAAGTATTGATTCCATAACCTGGGTCTCCAATTATAGAGGATTAAAAGAAAAAAGGATTTGAATCTTTGACGAAAAGCATATGGAACCGAATGTGAACAAACATTTAATCCTCTAATCCTCTAATCCTTTTTTTATTTTTTGCGCTTTTCGGGTCTTAAAGAACGAACCGCTGCGCCGGCTCGCCACATTTCAGAGTTTTTAATTACATCAAGCTCCTTTTGCAGTTTCTCCCGGTAATCCGGTGCGTTGTTAACATCAAGAACTCTTTTTGTTTCTTTGCCGGACCTGACACTTTCATACAGATCGTCAAAAACAGGCGCCACAGCATCACGAAACTTTGGCGCCCAGTCTAATGCGCCTCTCTGAGCCGTTGTGCTGCAGTTTGAAAACATCCAGTCCATACCATTTTCAGCTACAAGCCTGATCAAACTCTGGGTAAGCTCCTCTACCGTCTCGTTAAATGATTCGCTCGGGCTATGACCTTGTTTACGAAGAAGGCTGTATTGTGCTTCCATTACTCCTGAAAGACACCCCATAAGCACGCCGCGTTCTCCGGTAAGGTCACTGTAAACTTCTTTTTCAAATGTTGTGGAAAAAAGATAGCCTGAACCTATTACAATTCCAAGAGCAAGAGTCCTTTCTTTTGCTTTGCCCGTATAATCCTGATGTACGGCAAAACTAGAATTGATACCGCTGCCGGCCAGAAAGTTGGTTCGTACTGTACGGCCTGAACCTTTTGGAGCAACCAGAATAACATCAACATTATCCGGCGGCACAATATTGGTCTGGTCTTTATAGAAAATCCATGTGAAAAATAGAGCGCGTCACCCTCATTTAAACATTTTTTTATCTCCGGCCATGTTTCTGTCTGGCCAGCATCAGAAAGCAGGAACTGAATAATTGTCCCTTTTTTTGCTGCTTCCTCAAGAGGAAAGAGGGTTTCGCCGGGAATAAAACCGTCTGCAACAGCATGATCCCACGACGCACCACCTTCACGCTGACCCACTATAACCCTGATACCGTTATCCCTCATATTTAAAGCCTGTCCAGGGCCCTGAACTCCGTAACCAAGAACGACAACTGTTTCATCTTTAAGCACTTCCCTGGCTTTCTCAAGAGAAAATTCTTCAGATGTAATTACTTCTTCAACAACCCCGCCAAAATCGATATCTGCCATTTTATTCCCCCAATTTATAATTATATGTTTAGTAAACTTTTAGCCTTATGTAAAAAAAACGTAACTATTCAGCCACCAAGTCGCGAAGATTATAATATAATTTTAATCTCTTATATGCTGTATACGCCGTACCTGTAACGTTTTTTCTCTTTTTGATAACCCTTTAAAATTAAAGTCCTTTTGTGACTTAGTGGCTGAATGGTTACAAAAAAACTTGCAACTGTTCATGGTTCAAAGGTTAACTGCTTTGCACTTTTCTTCATTTTTTTGCTTTTGTTTATCTCAAGTTCGTTTCCTGCCCGCTCATGCCTTGTTGAGGCTCAACATAACCCCTCGTTTGATTCCCGAAAAAGAGCTATACTACCTGTTTTTGCAATTTCCTTAATTCCTATCGGCTTTAGAAGATTCAAAATGGCTGTCATTTTTCCTTCATCTCCGGTAATCTCCAAGGTGTAATGCTCCTGCCCGACATCAACTACTTTACATCTGAAAATATCGACAATTCTGAGAATTTCAGCCCGGTGTTCCGGCTTGGCCAGTACCTTGACAAGAGACATTTCCCTTTGAACATAACTTGACCCTGTAAGTTCGTAAACCCTTATAATATTAATAAGTTTGTGAAGCTGCTTCACTATTTGCTCGACAACCGGTGTATCCGCCATGGTAACAAGGGTGATCCTGGACACCAGAGGATCCATGGTTTCAGCAACACAAAGACTTTCAATATTATAACCTCTGCCGCTAAATAATCCTACAATCCTGGACAACACACCTGGTTGATTTTCAACGAGAATCGAAAGTATATGTTTTTGTTCATTCATGATTTATATCCTTTTTCAGGGTTCAGGGTTCAGGGTTCAGGGTTCAGAGGTTCTTTAACCGTTAAACACTAAACCTCTGAACAAAGTTTTGCTAAGCCAGAAGCATTTCCGTTATAGCCGCTCCTGCCGGCACCATTGGATAAACACATTCTTCCCTCTCGACCATAAATTCCATAATTACTGTTTTAGACGAAGAAAGACCTTTTCTCAGCACCGATTCAACCTCTTCAGGCTTTGTAGCCCTTAAACCAACAGCTCCGTAGGCCTCTGCCAGTTTTATAAAGTCAGGAGCATGCTCCATGTTTGTACCGGAATAACGCTTGTCGTAAAACAACTCCTGCCACTGTCTGACCATGCCAAGATACTGGTTGTTCAGAATAACAATCTTTATCGGAAGCCCATATTGCCCGGCAGTTGCCATTTCCTGTATGTTCATCTGAATGCTGCCATCTCCGGCAATATCCACTACAAGCTTATCCGGGAAGGCTAATTGGGCTCCAATCGCCGCAGGAAGTCCAAAACCCATTACACCCAAACCACCGGAAGTAATAAAATGATTGGGTTTTTTAAAATGATAATACTGGGCCGCCCACATCTGGTTTTGTCCCACTTCGGTTGTTATAATGGCTTCGCCTTTTGTCAGTTCATAAAGTTTTTCAACAACATATTGCGGCTTGATAATATTTTTCTGGTTATATGCAAGAAGAGTCGTGCTTTTCCACTTCTCTATCTGATCAAACCATTTCTTTCTCTTTGTCTTGAGGCCACCCAATTCCTCCTTATCTAAAAGCTTGTTAATAAGCCCGATGGTGACCTTGCAATCACCTACAACAGGAACGTTAACAGGAATATTCTTGCGTATTGATGTCGGATCAATATCAATATGCACAATTTTTGCGTTTGGAGCGAATGTATCTGTTTTTCCTGTAACACGGTCGTCAAAACGGACCCCGACAGCAACAATAAGATCGCAGTCCCCTGTACACATGTTTGCCCTGTATGTGCCATGCATGCCGACCATGCCGAGCCACAAAGGATCCGTGCCCGGAAATACTCCAAGCCCCATTAAAGAGCTTGTCACAGGAATCTGCGTTTTATGTGCTAATTCAGTAAGTTCTTTTGAACCCTTTGAAAGAACAACCCCGCCGCCTGCAAAAATAATCGGCTTTTTAGCATTTTTTATAAGTTTTACCGCCTTGTGTAACTGTTTCATGTTCGGGCTGTAGGTAGGATTGTATGATCTCAGATTAATTTTTTTTGGCGCCTTGTAAGTTATTTTTGTGTTTGACACATCTTTTGGGATATCAATCAACACAGGCCCTGGACGACCGGATGCAGCGATAATAAAAGCCTCTTTAATAATTCTTGCAAGATCCTCTGTACGTTTAACAAGGTAGTTGTGCTTGGTACATGGCCTTGTTATTCCGACAATATCCACCTCCTGAAAAGCATCGTTGCCGATAAGCTGAGTCGGAACCTGGCCGGTAAATATAACCATAGGAATAGAATCCATATAAGCGCATGCAATTCCTGTCACCGTATTGGTGGCTCCAGGACCAGAGGTTACCAGACACACCCCCACCTTGCCGCTGGCTCTTGCATAACCATCCGCTGCATGAACCGCCCCCTGCTCATGGCGAACAAGTATATGCTTTATGTCTGTTTTAGCAAGTTCATCATAAATATCTATAACCACACCACCTGGAAATCCAAAAATCGTGTCAACACCTTCTTCTTTGAGCATCTTCATAAGGATCTGTGCGCCTGTTAGTTTCATGATAAATTCCTTTTGCTGGTTTCTCGTTACTGGTTATAAACGCGCTAAAATTAAAATTGGCTGCGCTGAAAACGCATTTCTTAATTTTAGACTTGCTTGTTATATACTCAAGCTTCGCGCCCTTTAATTTAGCCAAAGCGTTAGACGGCAAGGGTTAAAAATAAATTTTAAACCGAAATATACTGCCTGTGGTTTTTACAACGGCGCCAATCAATCAGTATAAGATTACCCTTACCGTCTTTATGTTGATAGAAATCAAGGATGCAAAACTTGAGTTATATATCTTATCTCACTATCGCTCCCTCGCTGGCTGAT
>JAFCZU010000405.1 GCA_019314185.1 Deltaproteobacteria bacterium
TAAAGGTTCCACGGCAGATTCTGTCCAACCTTCTATCGCCCCATCTTCCTTATAATACACTTCATGAATTTGGTATGTATTTGTATCTGATTCTTTATGGTGCTTTCGAATAACCCTATAATTCCAATAAGACATTTTTTAGGTTTCCTTTAGATTTACACGCTAATTGGGTATTAATGTAAAACGATTAAGACCCACCTGTTTTCTAGACCCGTCGAATTCGACGGGTTTAAAATCCGGATTATTCAGATGCTCCCAAATCCCTAAGAATTCAATAGTATTATTCCTAAGCCAATTTCTAATCAAGTCATCAGTTCTATCCCACCGTCAAGTGTCATTGCCGAATATGTCCACCACCTTTACCGCGACCTTGCGCCGCCCAGGCGGACATTCCCGAAATATGCTTTAAAAAATAGGGGTCTACTTTTGACTCTTAAAGGGAATCCACAAGGGTCAAAAGTAGACTTGACCCCCTGCCTTGCCTTGCCTTGCCTTGCCTGACCCCCTGCCTCCCTTAAAACCATTCTGCTTTTGGCAGTTCTGGGTTTCCAAGGCGTCGCCCTAAGGAACGTCCCCGCATAATCACGTGGTCCCATGTGAGAAACTCTAATGAGGAGCGGGCGCATCGCTCATCCCAACGCTCGTTTCGCTGAGAATTGGCGAGTTCCCGCTGACGCCCCATGACAACTGCTCCATCAGGCGATTGAATACCCTTTAAGCCAAGCACATCCTCAGCAAGATCTTTATGCTTGAGGACACCAAGCTGCCATCGCTCTACCTGATCAATGGCGTGATCGAAGCGTTTTGAAAACTCATCATTCTTGAGAAACAAAGGGACGTTGTGAGACTCAATCTCCATCGCCAAATACCTTCCATTAGTTTTTCGAAAAACGAAGTCAATCTGCCCGTAGCCCTGGATTTGCTTTTCGCGCCAAATCTCCCCATCCTGATCCGGTTCAAGCAAAAATGCTGCCTGCGGCCGCTCTCGGAAAAAGCCAAGGACATCCGGTTCGGTTGTGCTTGGATCATCGATGATCTGTTGTAATTCATCACAGGCTTGCAGGATAGTACTACCAGCCTTTCGGGCTCTTGATACTGCATCGCCCTGCTCCTGCTCGGGGATACCCCCGGCTTTCAAGATCCGTGTCGCTAACGCAACCTCTCCGTCGTCCGAGATGGGTCGACCAGCAAGTCCATACGGACCGAGACAGAAGGCATACCAAAGTACACAGTCAGGTTCTCGTGAGAGATATGCAAGATTGAATAAAGTTCGGCCGTCATTGTAATTTTGTGCGTCTGGATTGGGATGTGGCGGCGGGGCGCAAGTGCGGATGTTTTTGTAAAGTTGCTCTTGAGTTCTTGCGATTCGCCACACGCGAACATAATAAAGTTCACCGTGGTAGTAATCTCCAGGATCGTCTGCGGATCTAGTGCCCATTGCCGCGCTGGCGTTTTGTGTTGGGGTGACAAGGATTCCGGTAGTATGCCTTTCCGCTACAACTTTTCCGTCAACGTAGAGTCGCAACTGTGTTCCATCAAAGGTCCCGGCCAAATGCACCATCTTGCCTGCACTTATTGCTTCAGGTGCTACTATTTCAGTGGTGTTAGAATGGTTTTCCAGCAAAATCTCGAAATGGGGACGTAGTTCGCCGTTGCAAAACCCGAGTCTTATGCAGGGCATAGTCCATATAATCGTTGAAGGCTGGCTAAAAATCGAACAATACTGGCCCTTCGGTAAGCGAGGCACACACCTGCATTCGACAGTAAGCCCACGGCCAACTCGTTTACCAGTAATTTGAATTTCAAATAGATCCTTGGCAAGCTGCCTCGTACTTAGCGAGCCAACCAAAAAGTCGCTAGGGAGCATGGATAGAACGTTTCGGGCGGCATCCTTCGAAGCTATTGATTGCTGCCGTGTTATGCGTCTACTCTTGGACATAGAACCTTGCCTGCACTAACCTGTCATGTGGACAGGGACTTGCATCAAATATGATAAATGGAAGTCTAACTTCAGATACTACTTTTTTATAAAAATAGGATCTTTTAATCTCGGTTCAATTTTTTTATTGGTGGAACCATTTAAATTTAACTGAATAATAATCATAATTGCAATACTAAATTATTAAACTAACCAGAGCTGAATTTTGCATTAATCATTTCCTGTATTAATTATAAAATTTATTATATTTTAATTTTTTAGCAGCTAACAGCCGGTCTCAGCGGGCGAGCAGTCCTTGCGCTCCGCTGAAGACCGAAGTTGAGCATCTAATTCATATTAAGGCAAATGACATCCTGTAATAGTGGATACAGCATAAACAAAGGCCTTTAATATCTGCTCGTCAGAAAGATCCGAAAAAATAGGAAGGTCCGTAGCATTTCCAACAGGGCCAGCTCCAAGTTTTTCGACACGTACTACATTCAAATACCTTCCTTCTAGAGCACCTGCCCAATCTTTGTCAGGATCAGTCTTTCGTTGTATCCAAGCCCGTTTGTATCCACCGGGAGCCTGTTCCCATTCTATATACGGCTGATTTTTTAGTGTCGTGCTTTATTTCCATAAAATGTCTCCTATAAATTTTGCTTAACGCATGCCCATCTATCAAGGTCAGGCCCTGAAAATAGAAAGTTTGCACACCATTTTCAATCGTCTAAATTTCCTGGCCTGGTAATGGTTTCATTGATTCGAAATCTGCTTTACGATGGTGAGGCATGCTTTGTGGGAGTCAAGGAAGTCCCGGAATGCTTCACCACGCTCGATTTCCTGCCAATAAGTTTTGTACTTCGGATCAACCACAAGTTGACTGCCGAGAGGGCCGATGTTCGCCGGTTTCGGGATCAACGCCCACGAGAAGGACTCGTTTTGTCGTGGGTGTATGTGCGAAGGCCCATCAGCTTGTGAAAGCCGTTGAGTTTGATCTCCTTCCACTCCCAATAATCCAGAATACGTTGGAGCAAACGCACCTTGGCACCGAAGCCAAGGCATAGGTTGTGAAAGAGCGTCTCACGGAGAAAGCCATACTCTGACGAAACAGGCAAGATGCACTGAGACAGGGAAAGATTCATCTGGACCTATAGCTGGTTAGTGAGGTCGATCACGGTGGCAATCTGTTCAATAGTGCCGCTCATATCTCTTCGTGCCCAACCATTAAATGTTAAGAAATAAATCAGTGATATTTGATATTAACAGGTCGTTTCTTGATTGTTGTAATGTCTTAATATTGCACTGTTTTTAATAAAAAGGCAAGAATTATATAATCCTAAACGAGATAGGGGGAAGTGGGAATAGTGGAGCTGTAAATGTGGGAGAATCCATTAAACTCATGGCCTGTTGAGATAGTTCGAGAGAAAGGGAATTGGGGCATCTTCAACAAATTAGACAAATGCAAAATTCTTTAGCAAGAAGTTTTCATTATTCAAA
>JAFCZU010000406.1 GCA_019314185.1 Deltaproteobacteria bacterium
CAACGATGGAATCGGAGAATCAAAAGATGAGGGCAATCGCAACTATTCGGGATTCTATCCCGGAGGGATGGATTTTACTGTTCACAGCTCAAACGGCTGGAATATGGGCCGGTCTTCGCCCATATGGCGGCAAGTAGACCAGGGGGTAACTATGAGCGCCTGCGGAGGTCCGGCATACGGAGGCGGGCCTCACATTACAAATGCTACCTTTTGGGACAATCGCATACTCTTGCGGTACCTTTTTCGAGGACGTGATCTGGGGGAGTGTTTTCTGCTTTCCACCTATTATACAAACTGGTCTACTTCGCTTTTGGGAGATCCGCTTTTACATCCTGACCTTTCAAAAACCGTTTTGGATGAGACCCCGCCAAGGGTGGCCAAAGAAGAATACATAAGGATCAAATTAGCTGAAAGCTCAAAGCTGAAAGCTCAAAGCGAAAAAGGAAATTCCTCTACTATTAAATTAAAACCTGCAATGTACAGGTATGCCGGAGTTATTACAATACCTGTTATCTCAACGAAGCGTGAACCAGAGGTCGCCATGCTTAAGGTTTTTTATTCCAAAGAAGGTGAAAACATTGAGTGGGTTAGCCACTGGCCGATTTATTCCACGCGGCCTCATGTGATATTGCGAGATCTTGAGCCCGATGCTACCTATGTGTACCGACCTGTACTTACAGACCCTTATGGAAACAGCACGGATCTGACAGAAAGCTTCGGGCAGCTTTCTTTTCGGACGGGTCCTGTTCCTGACAGGAAAGTTCTGGTGCGCAAAGCCAAAAAAAGAAACAAGGGCTGGGAAATAGACCCCTTGAGGCTGCGCAAATTGTCTGAACATGGAACGATCAAAGTCGAATTTATTGCTGGAGAGGATGGCCTCATGCCGTCCATCGTTTCCGAAAACCTGAATCTTAAGATTGGCAAGGGCTCTAAGGGGCAAATTGGGGTTTCCATGCAAATAGGGGGGCCTCCCCAAAAATGGCATCTGAAATCACATCTGCAAGAAGGAGAAAAGGCAACCCTTATTCTCCGCTGGCGTCGTTTTCCGCTGACACGAGAGCTATTGCTGCAAGCTAAAAATGGAAATGAGTTTACACTGGTGGCTGACGTGAGAACACCATGGGAAAAAAAGAAGTTGAGAGGACCGATCATGATAAAGGAGGAACATCAGGTTAAAGTGCTTTCTGCAAAAATCTGCGATGATGCACTTCCTGCGTCATCAGAGGCATGTGGGATCACAGTCCCTCCGATTGAGGAAGTGGTGTGGAGAAATGCCAACAAATAGGTTTGCGACCTCTCTTGCAATTTTTGTTGTTTGCTCGCAAAGGAACGCCAACAAAGAAATAGAACTCGTGAAACTGAAACATTATTTTTTCTTACTTACCTTGGGAATTATCCTGTCCACGCCGCCTCTTGTATTAGCAGAGATTCAAAGGGTAGGGCACTTAGAGACAGTATGCGCCATTCCAGCGAGACCCGAGTGGAATCAATTTAAAATCCTGGTGTGGCAATACAAAACATCAGTTCTCAAAGATATTGATCTCTATCGACAGGCTGGATTAGGCGGGTTCCACATTGATCGCGGTGCCGGAAAGAGCAAACTGGTTGATTTCTCCATAAGGGAACGATTTCCATACTATGTTGACCATGCGGCAGACAAAGGTTTTCTCTATTTGAAGGGAGACAGCGTCAAAGCAGTAACTGGAAAGCGTGGTTTAGCAACTCGTCCTTATAGCCTGTCTGATCCAAAAATTATTGATAAAATCAAGCAACATCTTACGCAGAATATCGGTACTACTAAAAACGGATTAGTTTTGGCATATGCCTTTGACGATGAAATATCTCTCGGCAGCTTTCTTACCCCCTGTGATGTTGATAAGCACCCTCTGTCTATTGCCTGGTTCAGGGAGTGGCTGCTATATGAATATAAACATATCGACTCACTTAACAGAGAATGGGATTCTCATTTCAAAAGTTTTGATGAGGTAATTCCCAAGAGCTTTGAGGAAGTGCGCCGCAACGCTCAAAGGCCGCCTCTTTCTCAATGGAACCTTGCACCCTGGATGGACTTCAGACATTTTATGGATTTTCAGTTTGCCGCTGTCTTATCAGAATTGACCAGATATGCAAACAGCCTCGATCCCAAGATACCAGCCGGTTTTGTAGGCGGCCAGGGGCCGGGACCCTATGGTGGATACGACTATGCCATGCTTGCCCGTGCCGTTCAGTGGATGGAAGCTTATGACATCCATGCAACCAATGAAATACTGAGATCATTCTGGAATCACGACCGTAGACCGCGCATGCGAACTTATTTTTCCACAAAAAATCCAAAAATGGATTCATGGTTTCTTTGGTATTATATGTTGCACGGCAACCAGGCGGTCATTGCCTGGCCCGAAGGTTGGTTCAGATCAGATGGGAACGACATCGCCCCATATATTCTCGCTAATAAGCACACGTTTTCAGAAATACAGGGAAATGTAAGCAAAGTAATTGTAGACCCGAAAACAGTTTTTGATCCCGACCGTGTAGGAATCTACTATTCCCATCCAAGTATTCAGGCTGGATGGGCTATGGATGCCATCACCCATGGTAAAACATGGATTAACAGAAAGGGCTCCATAGACAATCATAATCAGACAAAGGGTGTGTTGCGCAAGGTGTGGTGCAAGCTCCTGGAGGATATGGGATTTCAATATGATTTTATCAGCTACTTGGACGTGCGAGAAACCAAGATAGATTTGAACAAGAAGTTCAAAGTAATTATTTTGCCTAAAACCATTTGTCTTTCTGACCGAGAAGCCGAGGCTCTTCGGCGCTTTGTCGGGCAGGGAGGAACCTTGATAGCAGACTATCTGTGCGGGGTATTTGACGAACATGGTAAAGGTCGAAAACAGGGGGTACTTGATGAGCTGTTCGGGATAGAACGGGTTGAGCGGGCAGGGTACATGAACGGGAAAGGACTGACTGAAATTGATGGTGAAAAATATCAGAAACCCTTCCTGGAGAGATTCACATATTACGACGGCGCCTACCGCTACAAAGATATCGTGGTCTTTGAACGCGGCACAAAACATAAGCCCGGAACTGAAGCGATTAGGCTCAAAGGACCATTACGCAATGCCTCGGTAGTCGTCAAGAATCGGACCGGCAAAGGGCAGAGCATCTATTTAAACCTTTCGCCAATAGAATACTGGGATCCGAGTAAACGGTTTTCTGCTTATGGTCATACATGGCGAAAGCTAATCTCAAGTATCATGGATTCAGCCGGTATTGCACCTAGGGTTACAGTCTATGAACGAGTCAAGACTGCAAATATGATAGAATGTCTGTACTGGAAGAACGGCAACAAGCATTACCTTGGTTTAATAAAAAATCCAACGGAGCAAAGGAAGCGCAAGGC
>JAFCZU010000407.1 GCA_019314185.1 Deltaproteobacteria bacterium
ACGCGGATATATTTATATAGAAAGAAAAAGACAAATTGGCCGCAGATGGTTTTTTTGTTAACCTCTCAATAACCTGAGGTGGAGTTATTGTATAGCTCTTTAGGATGTAGTGCCATTTTTTAAAAGTGCTTTTTTGTTTTATCTGCGTTTATTCGCGTTTATCTGCGGCTAATAAACGAAAAAGCTTGAACATATGAAGGATTTATTTTAAGGAATTGTCATATGAGTGATTCAAATAATACCCAAATAGAGCTCTCCGTGTGGAAAGAGTTACTGAGTCTACAGGAAAGGGTTGGGAAAGACTTCTTGTCCGATCACGCTTTGTCTTTGCTCATAAATCGCTTTTCTAAGCGTGTTACATATTTCATACTGGAGTATCCTTATGTGGACAAGGATTTCAGGAGCACCTATTACAACGATTTTTCAAAGAGACACCTGAACATCAACAGAAATTCATTTCGAATCCATGTATTCGGAGAAAATGAGGAATACTATGGTTTTTTTACTTTAAGGAATACGCCACCCTTTAATCTGGGAAGAGGATATCTAAACCCAAAGGCTCTTACAGTTGGACCAGGCCATTTTTTGCTCACAAAATTTGATGTGCATATTTTGGGCAAAACATTCAGCGTGGATGCATTCCCATGGATGCAGCAAGACGCAAATATTTCCAGATGCGCTCAAGTCTCAATATGGGCGATTGCCAGGTATTACAGTGAAAGATACCCCATTTACGCAGAACATACCATACAACAGATCTTTGATTTAGCATCTTCCGACACCCGCAAGATTCCGTCTAAGGGTCTGACAATAGAGAATATATCCAGCATCTTCAGTTTTATGGGGTTTTATCCGGAGATATATTTCAGCGAAATAGTCAATGATAGAAAGATCTTCAACGAACTCATATATGTTTTTATTGAATCTGGGATTCCTTTTGTTGCCGGCCTGAGAGCCAAAAGGCATGCGATTGCCATAACCGGTCACCTCAAAATCGAGCATAAAATGGATGATACAGACTGCATCACGCCGGTTTCTGATTTAATAAAAGGATATTTTTCTGTAGATGACAATTTTCTTCCCTATTCAATTGTTGGGAGCAGGGGGAAGCACTCAATAGGTGATATTGATGCGGTAATCGTGCCATTATATGAAAAAATGTATATGGATGTCTTGACCCTGTTGAACCGGGTGCTGCCTGAAATTGAAACCTTGTTTTTGCCGCACAAAAAAATGTACCGAAGAGTCTTCATGACCTCGTCGACATCATTTAAGCAGTTTATTTTCGAGAATATTTCGGACGAGCATTATCGCTCGTATCTGCTGTTGGAACAGATGCCGAAGTTCATATGGATTGTTGAATATATTGCCAAAGATGATTACCCCAATCAGGTCCATTCAAGATTTTTATTTGATGCAACGGCATTGAAATATGCCGGAATTGCCATGATGATTTCAGCAAGAGTTGGAAATTTGTTCATTCATAATGGTAAATCAGCAACATTAACCAATTTCCAGGAGCCTATGTATAAAAACAACTTAAGGGAGGCAGGATATGGAATGGATGAAGCAAGTTCTGGATAATGGGAGGAAACTTGAGATGAAAGAAGATAAAAGCATCAAGATCAAGCTTGACTCCATTGATATGAAATTGAAAGAAAATTTACAGACAAATATTGAAAAAGATCGTTTGCGTGAACAAAAAACACTGGAGTTAAGTCGGCAGTATTTCATTGGATGAAATATGCCAAACAGATAATTAGTCGCAGATGAACGCTGATTAACGTAGATTAGTGAAAATTATTAAAAAACACCCTTTGCAAAAAGAAGCATAAGTAATCCTTGGTGAACTATTACAAAAAAATAGCTTTTATCTGCGTGAATCTGCGGCTAAATTTTAAATGAACTTGCCTCGTCTCTTTCATACTGTTAAATACCTCAAGCCGGTTCAAATCTATGGTCGTATCTGGCATCGTTTTTATCGGCCGCGTGTTCCGTCGTTAAACATTTCCGCTATAAGATTTCCGCTTAATGGTTTTATCTCACCGATAGAAAATGGAAAGTCGTTAATCTCCCCAACAAGATTTCGTTTTCTGAATCAGGAACATGATATTGCGAATGCTTCTGACTGTGGAAAATGGGGTCAAGTCTACTATTGACCCTTAGTCCGGTAAAACCAACGGGGTCGCATCCCGGTTAAATAAAAGCAAGGACAGATTTAACTGGATAAATTTTAAATATTAACTATTGGCTTATTGATCTGTAAATTTAAACAAATTGGTGGTGAGGATGTATAGACTACTGAGTTGTTACAGAAGATGGTGCGCGGCTGCTAAGCTTGGATGTTGAGCGAGGAGAATAAATCAGGCATACTATTTTTACTTTTTTCACCGCAAAAGTAAAAGTAACGGATAAATTAGCCGCCCCGGTGAAATGCGCTTCGCTGTCGTAAACGAATTACACAGGGCAGGCAAAAAGGCACAAGAGGCGCAAAAATAAAAAAGCAATTATTAGCCGCAGATAAACGCTGATTAACGCAGATGAGCGAAAATTATTAAAAAACACCCTTTGCAACGAAGAAGCATAATTAAAGCGATCTCAACTCAATTTGAAATTTTGCGCCGTTCCGGGATGAACTATTACAAAAAATAACTTTTATCCGCGTCCATCTGCGTGTATCCGCGGCTAATAAAAAAATATGGGGAAACCAACGGGGTCTTAAATATTAACTATTGAGTTGTCGAGATGTTTTTTTTTATAAAAGATGAGGTAAACTATACAATAAATTTAAACAAATTGGTGGTGAGGATGTATAGACTACTGAGTTGTTACAGAAGATGGCGCGTGCCTTTGGAAAGCGGTCTGTTAGGCAAGCGGGATGTTGCGGATCGTCTGTTTGGCTCTTTGCAGGTGGATATTTCCAAAGCGCGGGATCTGTGCTGGGCTGGAAGCCGGTTGTTTTTAGGGATGAGGGGTTGATGGCCTCACGCTAAGGCGCTAAGGTAAAAAGCAACAAAGGCTTCACGCAAAGGCGCAAAGACGCGAAGAGAAAGAAAATATATGACAGAAAAAAACATTCAAACAAGTCTTAAGGATTATGGATTTAAAGATCAAATTACCCGTTCCGGGTTATCGATTCCGTCCAACATTGCCGAAGAAATCGAGAGAGAATCTGCCTGCACCCTGCACCCTGTACTCTTTTCACTATCCAGTCAATCCTGTCTAAAAATTTTTAAAGGAAGAACCTATGAAAAATCCTTTTGTATATGGTGAAACTGTAAGCGGTGATAATTTTTGTGACCGTGCCCGGGAAACGAGAGAATTGGTTGCAGATATTAAAAATGGTCAGAATGTCATAATTTTTTCTCCAAGGAGATATGGCAAGACCTCGCTTATAAAACAGGTTTTACGTAAAGCAAAGGCGCAAGGAATTCTTACCTTTTATATTGACCTGTATCCGGCTATCAATAAAGGCAAATTTATTGATATATATGCCGGAGCCATATCAGCCGGGATTTCCGGTGGCGCTCGTCAGGTTGTAAAAAAAATAAAGGAGTATCTCCCAAGAATTATACCAAAAGTTGTGATGGATGATCAGGCCTTTCATCTTGAATTTGAATTTGATCGGGTTGGCAGTATTTCACCGAACATAGACGGTCTGTTGTGTGCTGTTAATAAAGAGGCAGACCGTCAAAATAAATTAGCTGTTGTTGTCTTTGATGAATTTCAGGAAATCGCAAATTTTGATGATGATGAAATCGAAAGAAAAATGAGATCAGTATTTCAAAACCACAGGAATGTTTCATATATATTCATGGGAAGTAAGACACATTTGATGCGGGATATATTTAACAACCCCAACAGGCCTTTTTATAAAAGTGGAAAACATTTTCCATTGGGTAAAATCGATCAGGAAGAACTGAGCCTTTTCGCGAAAAAGAAGTTTTCAGATCAAGATATTGTGATAGGTGATAATGAATTGAACAGTATAATGAACAATACAGAGTGTCATCCCTATTATTTCCAGATGCTGTGTCATGTTTTATCGGAATCATGCATGGATAGCAGGATGATTACCGAAGCTGATATTGGTAAGGCTCTTGATATCCTTATTTCAAGAGAATCAAGCACTTATATTGCTATGTGGGAAGAACTGACCATTAAGCAAAAAAACCTTATGGTTGCTCTGGCAAAGGAAGAATCTCCTGAAGTGTTCAGTAAAAAATTTCTTGATACATATGGACTTGGCCCATCTTCATCCATCCAGAAAGCGCTTAAAAAAATGTTGAAAAAGGAGCTGATTCAACAAGAAAACGGCAGTTATATAATTTATGATTTGTTTTTTCAAAAATGGATCAGGCGTACATGGTAGCTGGTAATGTTCAATTACGCTGCTGGCGTTATGCTATTAGCGTAATTGGAATTGATAATTTATTCAGGTGGTTAGCAAAGATTGTTCTTTGACAACGAAACAAAGTATGGGTTTAATGAGTGAAACCAACAGGATCACATCACTGGCCTCACGCAAAGGTGCAAAGACGCTAAGGTAAAAAATAATAAAGACAGGGGGACGTCCTTAAATAATCAAACAACTTTCTTGAATCCTCTCACAGAAATTGTTCAGAAGTCGCTTGATAAGTGAGAGGGGTTAGTGAAACATTAATATCCCGTTGTTGTTTTCTTGACAATACATCTGTTATTAGATAAAATATAAACTATATCAATTAGTATAGTTTAAAAGGAGGATAAAATATGTCATTAAAGGTAGTTACGGCACTTAATGCCCGGCAGAAGTTTGGCACAATAATGAATGCTGTGTCATTAAAAAACGATCAGTATATTGTTGAGCGTAAGGGGATGCCTATGGTGGCAATTATTCCGATCAAGAAATTCAAGCAAATGGATAAGGCCAGGCAGCGGTTCTTTAGTAATATGTCGAAAATCAGTAATTCTTTTGTCGGAGAAGACCTGGGAAAGCTTGATGATATTTTGGCAGAAGCAACACAGGCAGCTAAACAGGTCGAATGTCGTCGAGGATAAAATTTGAAAATCGTTGTCGATGCCAATCTTTTTGCCAGCGGCCTGATCAAACCGAATTCAAATCCCGGCAAAATTCTTAATTTAATCAAGCAGAATGAAGTAGAATTGATTCTGTCGCCAGCTATCATAAAAGAGATAAAACGTATTTTGCTCTATCCCAAGCTTCAAAAATATCACCGCAAAACCGCACAGGAAATTGATGCATACTTTGAAGATATCTTAATGTTTGCCTGGATTGTTGAAGGAGAAGGGATAGTTGATATAATTAAAGATGATTCTTCAGATAACAAATATTTGGCGTGCGCTTATGAAGGCGAAGCGGATTATATCGTCTCGGGTGACCACCATTTATTGGATATAGAAACTTATAAGGGGATTGAGATTCTTAAAGTGAAAGCGTTTTGGAGCGTTTGGGAAAAAGAATGGGAATCAAAGTAAAGGCAGGATTGGGAAAACAACAGGGTCACATCCCTGTTAAATAATTTATTTGCTATTATGGATTAAGATTAAATCTAATAATGTCTCGGAGGTGAGATATGCTCAATCAATTCAAGATTGAATATCCACAAAATTTACCGGATATTCTTCAAACAACAAAGAAGGCTTTTGAGGAAGAAGCCAGAATGGCGATGGCGGTAAAGTTGTTTGAGATGAAAAGGCTGTCATCCGGCATGGCGGCAAAATTGGCCGGACTTGACAGGGTTAATTTTTTACTCAATCTTCATCGGTTCAATGTGCCAATGATTGACCTTGAAGAAGATGAGCTTTTATCGGATATGCAAAATGCCTGAAACGGAAGAACTTGTCATTAACACAGGGCCTTTACTTGCTCTCATAGCCGGTATTGGCGACTTATCATTGCTGGAACTGCTTTACAAACGTGTTCTTGTTCCTTTTGAGGTTTGTCAAGAAATTGAAGCAGGTGGAGTTTCGGGTTTTGGAGTGAGTGAATTTAAAAGATCCAGCTTTATTGAAAAACGATCAAATCCTTTGACCATTACTCCATTCCTACGAAACGCACTCGATTTAGGTGAGGCTTCTGTTATTCAGCTTGCATTGGATGAAAATATTCACACAGTTTGTATTGACGAGCCCATGGGTCGGAGAATTGCTCGATTGAATGTATTTATTTGAGTCAAAAGGTTGTCGATTTCGCACTTAAACAAGTCAATGAGTTAAATCGTTAAAAGATAAATTAACCGCAGAAAGACGCAGATGCACGCGGATTAAATATCTTACGCAACAGCGCTTCTCTGAAACCGTAAAGACAGGGGGACGTCCTTAAATAATCAAACAACTTTCTTGAATCCTCTCACAGGAGAAACCAACAGGGTCACATCTTAAATATTAACTATTGAGTTGTCGAGATGTTTTTTTTATAAAAGATGAGGTAAACTATACAATAAATTTAAACAAATTGGTGGTGAGGA
>JAFCZU010000408.1 GCA_019314185.1 Deltaproteobacteria bacterium
TTTACTTCCTTTTCCCCATTTTTTACATCAGAACTGCCCATTTTTAGTTCGGATGTACTATGAAGATCAATACCTGCTTTTTTTTGCATGGGCAAAGGGTTATCTTGAGCAAAAAAAGCTTCCCCGATAATTTCCTCATTGGTATCTGTTGTTGGCTTGGGCAAATAGCGATCTGATTCAACTTTTTCCTCTGCTTCTGATTTATGTATCTTTTCCTGTCTTGCGATATTTGAAGGGATTCGTATCGTTTCTTTTTGTGGCTCAGCTATTATGCTTTTTCGAGGTTGAGGTTGGAGCTGCTCAGGCAATTTCTGCATTTGCGAGGTGGACTCTTTAAACTCCTGCACTTGCTTATTCCCGTCCTGAGATAGTGAATTTGTCCCTACCAAATGAGAAACCGAACTGGAAGAACTTAATTGATTAGAGCTGGGCACTCGTATTGCATGTTGCTTAGCAACTTCAACCGTAGGAATTCCATCACTCTCCTTAGGCTGAACTGTTTTCCCCTCTGGCTTTTGAATATCAATCTTGTTTGCAATGTTTTGCGCTCCACTCTTGTCCTCTTTTACTTCCTTTTCCCCATTTTTTACATCAGAACTGCCCATTTTTAGTTCGGATGTACTATGAAGATCACTGATTCAACTTTTTGCTCTGCCCCTGACTTCTGGTCATCCATTGGTCCAAGTTTTGCGGTGGGAGAAGTATTCCCAAAAAATTCGTCAAAGATAACTTCCTCGGCATGATTTTCAAGTTCATCTTCGTTGTCCCATAGCGCCGTGGAGAAAGGGACACGATTTTGAATGGGCTGTTGTAACTGAACTCCCGAAGAAAATGGCTTGTCACGAGACTGGGTGTCCTCAGAAAACGCTGTTCCCAAACCAGCACGCAGTACTGCTTTTAGATAGCTGACTTCCATTTTACACCGTCAATTCGCACTTGTGATAGTTATGACCGTTCACTGTTGTCCGTTGTACGACTACCAACAGTAAAATGGACTATGCATACCCTCTCTTCCTCCTCTCAACATGTTCATTGAGCAATTCCAAATAGTTCCGACGCTTCTTGCGAGTCATTGAGAGTATGTCTGACTCAGACCATTTGTAATAAAATGCCAGAAAGTGGACCTCTTGATATAGTTGATTCAGGTTGCCTTTCATTTCATCGATAAAGAATTGTGACATGTTGAAGGGGAATGAAAAGGTTTTTCCGCATTCCGGGCACTTTGCTTCCATCTCCAGATCAACTTGAGGCGCCAGTTCTGCCATGGTTTTCTCAATCTTTTCTCGTGCAGAAGGTGAGAGTTTTTCAATCTGTGACTCATCAATCTCCATGACTCCATCAATTCGCTGAATACAATGCGCAAGCAGCTTGTTTACCGCTTCAGGCTCGTTATTTACCGCCAGTGGTGCCAACTCCTCCTGGTCTCCTCCCCTTGGCAAACAAAACTCCACTCGGTAATGCTTGTCCCCATCATTGTCCTCAAATGCTTCTTGACCCGGTACTGTTACTGCGAAAACCTGAGATGAAACCTTGCCTTGCTTGATTGGAATTTGCCTGAGATCAAAATCTATGTCTATTTTTTTGCCGCAATGTGTATTTGGGCATACCAATGTGGCTTCAACCCTATCTCCAATGGTCATTTGTCTTAGCTTCAGGACGAGATAATCTCTGTCACCTACCAGAAGGTTCCGAACAATTTCAGGTGTAATCTCGGTTATTGGCCCAATTCGCTCAATGCAGTATGCCAATAAGGTTGTAATCACCGGTGCGAGAAAACGTGAATTCGATGCAGCTCCTAATAATTCCTCTACCCGACCTGTGGGGGGATGGAGTTTCACATCGCTAAAGCAGGCTCCATTTTTATAGAAGCCTCCTGGTAGGACACAATTCCCCTCTAAGGGATTCTCATCCAATGTCCTTTTAGGGCTCATGCCTTCTAAGTCTCGGCAGGTTCAGTTACTTCAGTATCCCTTTCCCACCCTTCATTTTCTATCTTGATGGTATGGATCATCACGGCGTTCGCACTGGCATCCAACTCCGGCAAGGCTTGATATTCGGAGACCCAACACCTATACACCTTGTAAGAAATCGCCTTCTGGCCTGCTTCGTTGAAGACATCGATAATGATGTCTTTGCGAAAATTTTTCAGGTCACCAAATTTGCCCACTCTTCAAATGCCGTATCGTGGGTTACGCCAGCATCGAGAGTAATGGCTTCGTAGGAGGTTTTTCCAGGCAGCTTGCGGCTGGTGCTAGGATCGCCCCCTTCGCGCCAGTCAGTGGGCTCGGTGGTCTTTTTCAAGGCGGTGCATTTGCTGAGACCCGCCACATACTTGCCATCCCATTTGACTTTGAACTTGAAATTTCGATAAGGATCGAAACGGTGCGTATTTACACTGAACTGTGCCATTGTAATCCTCCTTGCGATATCATTGATTTCATGAAGACTCTCCTGCCTTCTGACTGATCTTTACCACCACAAACTCGGCAGGTTTCAGGGGCGCAAAGCCTATAAGCACGTTGACAATTCCCAAGTTGATGTCGTCCTGAGTAGTGGTTTCGCTATCGCATTTTACAAAGAAAGCCTGGGATGGGCTCAACCCCTGAAAGGCCCCCTGGCGAAACAAAGTCATCATGAAAGACCCGATATTCAAACGGAGCTGGGACCACAGTTCCTCGTCGTTAGGCTCAAAGACCGCCCACTGGATGCCATTATAGATGCTCACCCGCAACATAATTGCCATGCGACGGACCGGAACGTATTTGTACTCAGGATCCGAAGTGACAGTCCGTGCACCCCATGAGACAATACCTGCCGCCGGAAATCTGCGGATGCAGTTGACGTTGATGCGATTCAGGATGCCTTGCTGGATATCGGTGAGATCTATAGCAAGACCCACGGCACCGCTTAAGCTCGCCTCCGTTCCTGCGGGAGCTTTCCAGACACCTCGTTTTGCGTCGATCCGTGCGTAAAGCCCGGCAATGTGGCCTGAAGGGGGAAGCAGAATCGGTTCAGACGATTTTCCTGAAGGATCCAGGGCCTTGATCCATGGAAAATAGAGTGCACCATAGGAGTTGGGTTTAGTCAGGGCATTGCGAAAGACCTCAGCTTCCTTGGGTTCATCGTCGTACTGATCCATCTCCCCTATGTAAAAGATATCCTGAAGGGGCCTCTTCTGGCAGTAAGCCACCCCCTCATCCACCATGGTCGCGGTGCCGATACCGGGTACTGCGAGAAGACTGAAGTCTGTTTTGTTGTCCAGATACGTAAAACCAGTGCTATAGGATAGTTCATTGAGATCCGCAACCCCGTCTGTTCCCAGCGTGGCAGCCGTTACAGGGTCATCAACAGCGTTCTCCCCGATCTGAATGGTATCCGCATTTACAGGTCGGCGAACAGCAAGGGCATCTTCAGATAGTCCTCCATTGCCTGCCCCCAATTTAAGTGATGTTGCGGCATTGTTTGTTGAAGCGTTCTGGATACGGACTGAGGAACTTGTGCTTTCTGTCCCAGCACCGGTATTTGTTCCAGATTGCAGAACCAGACGTTGATCCGTGTCCACTGTCTCTATGGTACACGAAAAGGATGTGAAAGCCGCAGCAGGCGTACTGGTTTTTTTCCGGGTTAATCCTTGCACAGCGGTAGCGATGGCAGTGGCAATCTCGGAAAGGTCCGTTGAGGTGGCAATACTATCAGGCAATTCGATGAGCTGGTACCCGTCGTAGTCCACGTTGATCTGAAAGTTTCGGTTTTCTCCTATTCCATCGGGAGCAAGGTTGGGATTCATCCCTCCGCGGTGGATTCCCATCTGCAGGCTCGTGTTGGTCGCAAGCACTTGGACGTCAATGAGATTAGAGTCGCGGCTCACCACGTCAACGACATAGTTCGCGGCATTAGGGTCCATGCTCAGGTCATCATGAACCTCCAGAGTTGGGATATCCTTAAAATCCTCGGGAACAACATCCACGAGTTTTTGCCTGCGGATGCTGATCTTAAACCCGTTGCCATGGTCAGTCGATCCGTCCTCGATCTGCAAATACAGGTAGCTCCCCCACGCCCCTTTGTTCTTGGCCAAAAACTTTAGACCGTCATCAACGGGCGTTGGTGCTCGATTTTGAACGGTGACATCGGCCTTAACCGCATCAGAGCGTGTGATACGTACGATGTAACACTGGCTCCCACCGTTGTTAAAGAACTGAAAAACACTTTCAGCCAGATACCCATCATCAATAAACGTTCCATAATACTTTTGAAATTCAGTCCAACTTGTAATCCGCTTTGCTTCATCATCCGGCCCCATCTCAGCAAGACCTACAAAGGCAGCTGTCGAAGTACTTGCCGCCTCGATGGGCCGGACGCCACTCGGGATCTCCTCAACATAAACACCTGGATAAGAAAGAATGGCCATTGTTGTCCTCCTTTTTTAGACTGTCACTTTTTTCTTTATGGATTCGGATTTTTGTTTAGCGGATTTCTGTTTTCCCTTTTTAGAAGCCGCGGATCCAACCCTTTTCCCTGCCTCGTGCAGGGAAATGATATGTCGATCCTGAAGTTTCTGAACCTTGATATTGTTATTCACCTCCGCACCCACAATCCCTATTGAGGTAGCACGTGACATAAGGTGCAACGTCTTGCCGCTGTTTAGGCGCAACAAGACAGGCCCACTAGTTAGATTTTGAATCTCAACTGACATAACAACCCCCCTCTCACTTTGATAATGTGTGTCGTGGAAACGTTAGCCTTGAATCGTTCTATACCCCGGATTGTCTCCCTGCCCCGCTGTTAACTTAAACCATCCTACCGAACGTCTTCCTCATCCTCCTTGTGAATGGCCCCGAATGTCTGTTTATGCCGCTCAATCGACTCCCGGAGCGTCTTTAACAGTGTCTTCGCATAAATCGGTGTGGTGACGATTCGGGTGTGAAGCTGTGCATGTCCGTTTTCAGGATAAAAACTGGTCGATGTTAAGAGCTCGGTCAAAAATAAGTTGGTAGAATTTGTGCCCAAATTTGCCGTAGATTTCATCAATCTGATTGAGCAAAACCGCAGCAATAGCGGGCTATTTCGAGGATTTTTGCGAATGAAGATCGATGAAAGATATGGTGAAGTTGGGATGCAAAAATGCCAAGTTATTTTTGACCGAGCCCTAAGTACGAACTCGAAGTTGTTGGGGCCGACCATGAAGTAGTTGGGGTATCGACCCTCAACCTTTGTGCCATTCCGAAAGGACTCAGATTCATAATTCATTAGCGCCTCGGTGTCCTATGTGTTTCATAGACTCATAAAAAAACAAATTTAACCCCAGTACGATAGTTCCTACACACGTACACATGGGGCAGGGCAGGCAAAATTGAACGTTTTTCGAAAGTCTCTATTGATTCAGCAAGTTGCAGAGAGAGATATATAGATAGAAATGGAATATTTTTTCTAACTATATATGAATCTAATTAATATGTCAAATAAATAAATTCAAATCCACAACGTGTTTCGGCAAACTCGACACTTGCAGGATTTAGGTTGCACGCCAAAATAATCTGTGCTAATTTTAAATTATTATGAAACAATATATTATTGATGATCTAAGGCTCGGTGAATACGAAAAGATTAAGACTTATCTGGATGAGAATGTTGGTTCCTCAAAGATAGATGGAATATACTGGATACAGCTTGATGAAAATATCCTGACTGACATTCAGGCTGAACATAAAGAATGCCGGCCATTTTATTTTGCTATAGATATAGAACCTGACCGTGTATCTTGTGAACTTCTTGTAAGATCCAGAAGTACAATAAAATGCAATTGTACAAGCTATGCAACCGAATCACAGCGTAACTGGATTATTCAG
>JAFCZU010000409.1 GCA_019314185.1 Deltaproteobacteria bacterium
ATCTTATACCCCTCAAGTGTTGTCATCGTAACATTGCGAGTGCAGCAGGTTGCGCAGTGTTTTTTGCATGCCACGTCAAGGTCGCAGGCAAAATCGTCATAAATTTCATAAATCCTATCTAAAATAGACAGCTTAATATTCAGTTCCATAATTTATTATATATGCGTTTTTACGAAAAATACGCAAGAAATATTTGCAATCGTTCACGACAGTTCATGGTTAATCGCTTTGCGATTTTCTTCATCTTTTTGCTTCCTGCCAGTTCCCGCAAAAAATCTTCAGTTGTCTTCCATTATTATACATGATAAATTAAAACACAAAGGCACAAAGGCAAAGGCTTCTAAAAAAGGAGGTTGATATGTCTTTGATCAAATCTATCCTTTATGGCTTGAAAGAAGCTAAATACAATCCTATAATCATAATTCACAGTATCTTATACGCGGTCACAGTAACCTGTTTGAGGGTATTGAAAAAACTTGTAAAGCTGAATCCAAAATCGTTTCGCAACCACATATGTGAAAGCAAATGTAAAAAAGAAAACATTTTTCTTATATTAGATGCTGAAAAAGGGATTTTTTTGAATATCGAGACGCTGACACGCTGACAGGTTAAAAATGTTAATTTTTCATTTCAAAAAACTACTTTCCTTTGCCGTATTCTTGTTGTTTGGAAGCATTACAGTTGAATTATGGCAAAATCAAAACAGCCACAGGCGGGAACTGATTTTTCGGCATACGGAAACCTCTGCACAACAGATCAGGATTCGTGTGGAAGACCTGATGAGTACCCGTTTGGCTTCTCTCGAATTACTGTCTGAGAGATGGATTGAAAGGAGGCCGCCTGATTTCAGCCAAAGTGTTTTCTCCAATTTGCCGATGCCTTTTACACACATTTTCCTGGATTTAGTGGAATAAACTGGATCGATTCTGAGGGTGTGACTCGATGGGTTTTCCCGGAAAAGGAAAATGCGGTTTTAAAGGGCAAGGTTGTTCGCAAGCACAGCGATTTATCTTATCAGCACACAGTTGAAAAGGTCGGGCAGCATATTCAATGCTCTCTCACACCCTGTATCGAACTTTATCAGGACGGTATCGGCTTTGAAGCATCTTGGCCTTTGAACTATGACGGCAGCATTCAAGGGTATTTGAACGGAGTTTTTCGCGTTAAGAAGATCATGGATATCTGTCTGGCCAAAAACGTTTTTAAGGATTTTTGGGCTTTTTGTCTCGGTAGTACTTTCCTTTTTGCTTTATTGCCTCTTGCGGCGGATAGAAATGTACAGAGAGGCAATAGACAATGCTGTTCGTGAAGTCAGTCAGCGAAAAGGAGCAGAGCAGGAAATGCAGAATCTTCAGTACTACAATCGTAGATTAATTGAAACAAGTCCTGATTCTTTGGTAACCTTCGATCAGAAAGGGATCATACTGGATGTGAACGAAGCTACAATTAAGGCAACCGGCAGAACTCGAGAAGAATTGATAGGGACCTTGTTTGTTGATTATTTTACAGATCCTGAAAAGGCATACAAAGGGGCGATGTTAGTTTTTGAAACCGGAGAGGTTCGGAATTATGAGCTGGTTATGAAGGGGGATGGAAGCGAGACCATTGTTTCCTACAATGCTTCGGTGTATGAAGATCAGACGGGACAGGTGGTTGGTGCTTTTGCCGCAGCCCGTGACATCACCGAGCAAAGGAGGCTCGAACAGGAACGTGAAGTTTTGCTCAATGAGCTGTTCGATAAAAACGAAGAACTCGAAACCTTTGTATATTCTGTTTCTCATGGTCTAAAGACCCCTATTGTTACTATTGAGGGTTTTATCGGAGCCATGCGAGAAGATTTTGGGGATCAGATATCAGAAGGCCAGAAAGAGTATATCAGGTATATGAGCGAAGCAGTCCTGAAGATGGAGGTTTTGATTGCTGACCTGCTGGAGTTTTCTCGTATCGGACGTATGACCGAGAAAAAGAGCGAGTTTCCTTTTACCGATATTTTAGAGGAGGTTTTGAAACTGCTTCGGCCGCAGATACAGGAAAGGGGTATTGAGGTGAAGATTCAGGACAACCTTCCGGATATCTACGGTGAGAAAAAGCGGTTCACACAGGTTATGGAAAACCTGTTGACAAATGCTGTTAAATATATCGGGAAAGACAACACCTGTCCGTGTATTGATATTGGAGTCCAGAGGCGCGACGGCCAGAATGTGTTTTTTGTTCGCGATAACGGTATCGGTATTGAGGGAATCTACTTTGAAAAGATTTTCCAGGTTTTTCAGCGGCTGCCGTTCGCAAAAAGGGTTGGAGAAGGAACCGGCATCGGTCTTGCTATCGTAAAGCGGATTATAGAAAATCACGGGGGGAGTGTCCGTGTTACATCAAAACCTGGAGAGGGAAGCACTTTTTTCTTTACCATTAAAGATAAGGAGATTTAAACATCCTGTTTATAGAAGACGAGAAAGTTCATGTGCAACTGACCAAGCGGGTAATTCGAAAGGCCGGTAATGCTTCAATCGTTACATATTCCTTGAAAAAACTGTAAACTGTAAACTGTAAACTGTGAACCGTGAACGATTATACTTAAAAAACTCATGATTATGGAAACATTAAAACTTGTAATCATTGAAGACGAAGAGGCTCATTTCACCCTCATGAAACGAGCGATTGCCAATAATCTGCCAAATGTATCAATATATTATTTCTCTGAGGCCGGCGCGTGTCTTGAAAAAATTGATGAGATCATGCCAGACATAATTATCAGCGATTATCTTATGCAGGGCATGAATGGAATCGAGTTTTTGGAAACTTTGAATCGCGGCAACAAACAAATCCCCGTCATAATGATCACAGGTCAGGGTGATGAAGCTATCGCGGTAAAGGCTATGAAACTTGGAGCACGTGATTATCTCGTGAAATCTCCTGATTTTTTTATGCTGCTCCCAAGTGTTATTGAAAAGGTTATTCACGAATTCAAGCTTAAGGAATTGCTGTGCAAATCCGAGAGACGATTTCAGGATCTGGCTGATAGAACATCTGATTGGATATGGGAAATAGACACACAATATAAATATACCTATTCCAACTCTGTAGTCCAGCGCATTTTAGGATATTGTCTTGATGAGGTAATAAACAGGCGCTTTTATGATTTCTTTTTTGAAAGAAAGAAAGATGCTTTAAAGCATAAAGTCTTTCGACTGATAACCAAACAAAGCCCTTTTTTTGTCTTTGAAAATAGGCTTGCACACAAAGACGGGCATGAAGTTATTGTAGAAACCAGTGGCGTTCCGTTTTTCGACAAAGCAGGAAACCTTTCAGGCTATCGTGGCATTGATCGGAACATCAGCGCTCGCAAGCGGGCCGAAGAACGTGTTCGGAGTCTCTCGCAACAACTGATGGCTTTCTACCTTAAAAATCAGTCTTGACACCCTTTTTGATGATGGACAAGAGATTTTAATAGAAACAAGACGAGCAGTTTCCGATTTGTCAAAACAGGTGTATAAAATCATTATGAATGTGCGGGAAATGGCTTATGGGCTGCGTCCTGTTGGATTGAATCACCTGGGCCTGATTCAGACCATTGCTCAATATTGCGAGGATTTCTCAGCGAAAAACAGAACAAAGGTTGATTTCTTTTCAGCCGGTCTGAATGAATCAAAACTGGATCTTGATACCAGGATCATGCTTTACCGTT
>JAFCZU010000710.1 GCA_019314185.1 Deltaproteobacteria bacterium
ACGCGTCTTGCGGAAACGCAGCGGATTGCCCATCTCGGCAATTGGGAGTGGAACATTGTTACCAACAAGCTGAGCTGGTCGGGTGAGGTCTACCGGATTTTCGGCATCGAGCCCAATGAGTTTGGGTCCACCTGCGAAGATTTTCTGGACATGGTTCATCCCGATGACCGAAAGGCCGTGGAGCATGCCGTTCACAAGGCCTTGGCTGATCCCAATGTGTGTTACAAGATCGAACACCGGATAGTGCGGCCGGATGCCTCAGAGCGCATCGTTCACGAGATGGGTGAAGTCACTTTTGATGAGGCTCGAGGAGATCGAGCAGCTGAGGCAACGACTCGAGGAGGAAAGCACGTTTCTTCAGAAAGAAATCAAGCTGGAACATAATTTCGAAAACATCATCGGAAACAGCAACGCCCTCAAGGCTTTGTTGCTCCAGCTGAGGCAACAACTCGAGGCGGAAAGCACGTTTCTTCAGAAAGAAATCAAGCTGGAACATAATTTCGAAGGCATCATCGGAAACAGCAACGCCCTCAAGGCTTTGTTGCTCCAGGTGGAACAGGTGGCCCGTACCAATTCGGGTGTGTTGATTCTCGGTGAAACCGGCACGGGTAAAGAACTTATCATCCATAGCACCAGCCTGCGCAAACATCGTCCCCTGATAAAAGTCAACTGCGCAGATCTGCCTCCGAATCTCATCGAAAACGAGCTATTCGGCCATGAGAAAGGGGCCTTTACCGGTGCTATTGAAAGGCATAAGGGGCGCTTTGAAGTATCCCATGGCACCACCTTGTTTCTGGACGAGATTGGCGAGCTACCGCTGGAATTACAAACCAAGCTGCTCAGGGTCTTAGAGTCCGGTGAGTTTGAACGGGTGGGCAGTTCCAGAACGTTCAAAGTGGATGTGCGCATCATAGCCGCAACCAACCGTGATCTTGAAGCAGAGATACAAAAAGGGCGGTTTCGTGAAGATCTCTGGTACCGGCTCAGCGTATTTCCTATTACAGTGCCCCCCCTGAGGCAGCGAAAAGAGGATATCTCTTTATTAGTAAGCTTCTTTCTCAAGCGATTCAATAAAGAAATGGGCAAGACTATTACCTCCGTGCCAAAGTCCATTATGGATAGTCTACTGGCATACCGCTGGCCCGGCAATGTCAGGGAATTGAAGAACGTCATCGAACGGGCCGTCATCACCACCCACGGAACAACATTGAAGCTGATGAGCAAATTCAAATTGGAGAAAGAAAAGGCAGGCCCGAAACCCCAGGGCAAGGGACTCGCAGATATAGAATATCAGTTTATACTTGAAACCCTTGAGAAAACCAGGTGGAAAATCGAAGGGCCTGCCTGGTGGCGCCGCCCAGATCCTTGAGCTAAAGCCCAGCACGCTGCGTTATCGGATGAAAAAGCTGGGCATCCAACGACCTTGATGCCGCCCTTGCATTCACTCCACCAGAAGCTCCACCAGAAGCAAATTCCCCGCAGCATCCCACCATTATCTGCGGAACCCACTAATAGTAGAGGGCATTCCAGGTATTGCCATCTCCCCAACTCCCTCCGGAATCTCAAATAAATCTTGTCCTTTCAATATATTAAAGAAATTTATAGGGCACAAACCCAAGTCGGCATCAAAATTGCTTATTTTAGATGGCATGAAGCCGAAAAAAAGAGACCTAAACGGGTTACAACTCAACCATATCACCCACGGGGAGGGCTTGAAGTGATAGAAAATGCGCAGCACCTCTCCTAATGGCCGGTGATTAAATTCACCGGCCAAATAGCATTAGTGAAAGGGGTTTAGACTATGAATCTTTACATCGTACATTTTTTCATCATAAAATAAGGAGGAAATAACAATGAAAAAGAATTTATTGACAATAACAATGTTAGTATTATGTCTTGTGATAAGCATTACCCTTATGGCTGTGCCAGCCTCTGCTCAAATAGAATTCCATTGCGATGGTACCGAAAAAGTAACATTGGTCGATGCGCCAGATTTCGAATTTACAATGAACTGCGAGGGAGACAGGCTTTGGGGGCTAGTTATCCTTGATATTGACATCACAGATCTAGGCGAAATAGATATCGAATATGTGATTTGCAACTTGTATGAGGATGATCCGGATGCAGCTTGCGATGCTATTGGAGAGTTTACAGACCATTTTTCCTATGAATTGCTCAGAAAAGAAGCGAAATATGAGACACTCGATGGTGACAAGCTAGAGATTCAGTTTAAATTTAAGCCGTAGTCACATCGCTATGAAAACAATCTATAGACACAAAGGATGAGGTGAGTTAATCAGGCTCACCTCATCCGATCTCTGGATAGAGAAAATTGCCATTGGGTCTAGGGGAAAAAGGGGACACCCAATTAAAATAGGGAATGTCAAGTATAAAAATACTTCTCCCCAAAAACAAGAACTCCTTTTTTCTTGGCATCAACACACATCCGGATCACATTTCTGTTTGACTTCCCGGGCGCACCTGTAATTTTCCATTTTTGGTTGAGTATTAGGTCTCTATGAGACCGATTCACACCAGACAATTCTCTTTTTTTGAACAAAAAGGCGATGGGAGGATAAGAAGTCCCAACAACGTGTCGTGGTGAAACTGGGCAGAGGCTTCCTTGCCCCGTTTATACCATCTGATATCCCGCGCCGTAATGGAGTTGATCGACTTGAAACGCTTTTTGCTGTTAAGGAAGTTTACATTTCATTCCTATTATTTTACTATTTTTATCATTTCTGAACCGATGAGGGTAAGATCATGGTGAGGCGATACAAAACCACGTCGTTAACTTTAATGACCTTTATGCTGGTAATGGTCATGATGTCGGTCTTTTTTTCAATTACTACAGAGGCAGCAAGTCTCAATTGTTCTTCACGCACAACCCTTGAAGAGCTGTTCGACTGTATCAAAGCCCAGATGCGCCTCAGAGACGATGGCTATACTGCCCCCACCGCCCAGCAACTGGCAGACCTGCGTACCGTGATGGGACTGATGCTGGACAGCCAGACCACCGTTACCTTGCCATCCAGCATATCCGGCATCATGGAGTTTCAAAGATTTACCGATTCCGACAACGGCGAGACATATTCCGTTCTCATGGAGGTAGAAGATGCTGACAGCGATGGGATGATTGACCTGGGATTCGGGACCTTCATCGTATACAACGAGGCGGATAATGAGTTGAATATCGCTTCTCCTCACCCTGCCTATGACCTTAACACCGGGTATGAAAGCATCAGGATATTCAAATATACGTCTTCACGA
>JAFCZU010000410.1 GCA_019314185.1 Deltaproteobacteria bacterium
CAAGTGTCGCTGTAGTGCTAATTTACTGCATGGAAAAACCTGAAATTTGAAAAAACGGATAAAATTAGAGTAGTAATCATGAAAGAGATTGGATTTCAAGAAATGATTTCGAAGCTTCCAAAAATGATGTGAGGGGATTTAAAGATGAGGGAGGTGTGAGGGACGGGAGCTTGCTCCCTGGGCTTTCCAAAGCTTATGATCAGCCGCAGATGCACGACTGCTTTGTATTAGCCGCAGATAAACGCAGATGAACGCGGATGGAAAAATAATAAAAAAACCGGCTTTGTAATTTAAATAGCTATCTCGGTGCGTGCAACTAACGGTTCTGAAAAAATAGAAAAAAATGCTTCTATCTGCGTTTATCCGCGTTCATCTGCGGCTAATAAATATCCACTTAAAAACTGTCAGCCGCTGATAAACGCAGATAAACGCGGATGGAAAATAATAAAAAAACCGGCTTTGGCCGGTTTAAATAGTTGTCTCGGTGCCTGCAACTATCAGTGCGGAAAAAAGAGCAAAAAAATCTTTTATCCGCGTTTATCTGCGTTCATCTGCGGCTTATCAGATATGGGGTCGGGCCAAGCAAACACGTTGTATTTTAACGATTTACATTCCAAATATAGTCGTTTTCGATCCCTATTTCGCTCTTTTGGGCCCCAAAAAGATCGCTATACGGAATTTGAGTCTCTCGTAGCTGATACGATTCCCCTGCTTTCTGACCCTTTCGCCCTTTGGCCAATCCTCCCATCAAAGATTTCATGTTCCCAACAAAGCTCTGGCTTCCAACCGCGATGCTCCTGGACCATTTATCGTCTCGAAAGTTACCACCATTTTCCAAACAGCCCTCAACCCATTTTTTGTGAGCGACTTGCACGCTGTCGTAGGTATCGAACCCGAGAAGCTCTCTGAGACGTTCATAATTTATCAGAATGTTCTTTCTTCTTGGTTGCTGGATTTCATTGTAGCCACAATATTGCCATTCAGAGGGATGCCCCACAACACCCGTTCGGACCATATTCAGATCAATGTATACAAGACACTGCAACAGATGATCGCCATCCTCAACGGCTGTGGCATGATAACGATCCTCCCAGAAAGCCCCTTTCCGTTTCTTTCGTTGATTAAATTCCTGGCCGGTTCGGCCGGCTATCAGTTTGATGGAATTGGGTATAACACCCCGCTCCTTATCATCAACGACGAGAAGATGGATGTGGTTCGATGTAACGGCATAATTCAGTATTACCAAACCATAACGTTTCTTTGCTTCATAAAGCCATTGAAGCCACCGTTGGCGGTCCCTGGCAAATTTCAGCAAGAACTCCCTCTTATGGCATCGGTGGGTAATGTGCCATATTTGTCCCGGTACGTAATGCCGCTTTGCTCTCGCCATGGCTATAATGCTCTTTTTGACCCCAAAAAATGCAATATTGACCCTAAAACAAGCCCTATTTTACACCTATTCCCTGTGATTTCAGCTCGTTAACACGGCCCGACCCCAAGACTCAGAAGATGGATGTGGTTTGATGTAACGGCATAATTCAGTATTACCAAACCATAACGTTTCTTTGCTTCATAAAGCCATTGAAGCCACCGATGGCGGTCCCTGGCAAATTTCAGCAAGAACTCCCTCTTATGACATCGGTGGGTAACGTGCCATATTTGTCCCCCGGTACGTAATGCCGCTTTGCTCTCGCCATGGCTATAATGCTCTTTTTGACCTCAAAAAATGCAGTATTGACCCTAAAACGCCCCCTATTTCACCCTCATTCCCTGTGTTTTCAATCCGTTAACTTGGTCCGGCCCCAAGTCGATGAAGAGATCCGAGTTGTTCGTAAACGTTAATTGCGCCTTAAAGCGAAGCATCTCTCCTTCCTGCTCATACAGAAAAACATGAAAAGACTTGATAAAACGTTCATGCTTGGCGATTAGATCAAGCATATTCCAATTCCTGTTTTTGTTTCTTAAGCCTGTCAATCGCCTCTTTGGAAAAACGCCAGTCTAAATAATCATCATCTTCCGTAAAAACTTCCTCATTTTGCAAGCCTTCAATTTTTGTCTGAAAGGCTTCGAAGGACATATGATATTTGATCTCAAAACGTCTATTTTCCGCCTCATATTTTTCGATTCTGGCCATAAGCATAAGCTGAGCCTGGTTTTTCACAAAGGATTTCAAATTCTTAAAGCCAAACTGAGTAATAATGGCTTCTGATCTCTCTGCAAATTTCAGATCTATAGAGGTATCCATATTATTGCCTCCGATTATTGTTTTTTCCTTTTAATATATTAAAGCACATCCCCGAAGGCAATAACATATTTTCTTCCTGGCCTCCCCAACCCCATGCGTGCAACTAACGGTTCGGGAAAAGAGCAAAAAAATGTTTTATCTGCGTTTATCCGCGTTCATCTGCGGCTAATAAATATGCAGTTAAACTATGTCCGGATAAGAAATGCCGCTTTGCTCTCGCCATGGCTATAATGCCCTTTTTAACCCAAAGTCCAATTAGCCGCAGATAAACGCTGATGCACGCAGATAAAAAAATAACAAAAAAAATATTCCTATCCGCGTTTATCTGCGTTCATCTGCGGCTAATAAATCTGCGGTAAAATCTTTCAGCAAAAACTCTCTCTTATGGCATCGGTGGGTGATATGCCATATCTGTCCGGGTACGTAATGCCGCTTTGCTCTCGCCATGCCTATAATGCTCTTTTTAACCTCAAAAAATGCAGTATTGCCCCTAAAACGAGCCCTATTTTACACTTATTCACCGTGATTTCGAACTGTTAACTTGACCCGACCCCAAGTCTATTACAAATCCATCAAAATTAGATTAATAATCACGAAAGAGATTGGTTTTCAAGAAATGATTTCGAAGTTTCCAAAAACGGTGTGAGGGGATTTAAAAAAGGGGAAGGTGTGAGGGTCGGGAGCTTGTTCCCTTGAGGATGTTATAAGATAAAGCTTTTTGTTTTTTGCCTTTTGATAAAGGATAGTTAAGGGTTAAGAGTTAAGAGTTAAGGGGTTCTGGTCTCCGACTTCTGGTTTATGACCTCTAACATTCCCAGACTTCCGACTTATGCTTATTTTATTCTCACGCAAAGGCGCTAAGGCGCAAAAAAAACCTCCACTTGCGTTTTTTATCATCCTGTGAACTCATCCAGAAACCAACAGGTTTCCATCCCTACCATCCCTGTTATCTTTCCCTTTTCCCTGCTGCCTACTTGCCTGACTAAGCCTGATTTATGCAAACAGGGGGATTAAAAAGTCAAATGAAGACTTGACCCCTTTATAAAGCCATTGGAGCCACCGATGGCGGTCCCTGGCAAATTTCAGCAAAAACTCCCTCTTATGGCATCGGTGGGTAATGTGCCATATT
>JAFCZU010000411.1 GCA_019314185.1 Deltaproteobacteria bacterium
TCGGTTTATAAATATGGCGAGCCGGGTATCGGTTTCTATGGTGGAGTCAAGGTAACTTTTTAAGCCATAGAAAATCAGATTAAAGCACATGTGTGAGGGGGAGGAAAGTCCGCCTTTCCTCCCCCTTAAAAAATTGTCTGGAGGGAATGATGAAAGGATATATTCAGGTTTATACAGGCAATGGTAAAGGCAAAACAACGGCTGCTTTTGGGCTTGCTCTGCGCGCCGCTGGGGCTGGTCTCAAAGTGTATATCGCCCAGTTTGTCAAGGGGATGAAGTATAGTGAGATGAATAGTCTGGCAAAACTGGAAGAGTTTATTACGCTGAAACAATACGGCAGGGACTGTTTCATTTTCAGAGAGCCGGAGAAAGAAGATATTCAAGCCGCGCAGGAAGGGCTCAAAGAGGTCCGGGAGATCATGTGTTCCGGCAAGTATCAGATGATTATTCTTGATGAGGCCAATATTGCCACATATTATAATCTTTTTTCCGTAGAGGATCTGCTGGATTTCATACAGGCAAAGCCGGAAGAAGTGGAGCTGATTATTACAGGCAGAAAGGCAGACCCTCGAATCATTGAAGCGGCTGACCTGGCAACGGAGATGAAGGAAATCAAGCATTACTATCAGAAGGGCGTGCAGGCAAGGGAGGGAATTGAGAAGTAATAAGTGTACTCGCAACTATCATAGAAATGGGGAAGTCTGTGAGAATCGGACACAGTCGCGCTACGGTGTTTAGAGGTCATATAATGACGAGCTAAAAGTCCGAATACCATGATAGTTGAAAATTAATTTTGTCGCGTAAACAAAAAGGAGAAGTAAATGGAAATTAGAACAAGTATAACAGGATTTCCCAGAATTGGAGAACAAAGAGAATTAAAAAAAGCACTGGAAAGTTTTTGGACAGGAAAAACCAGTCTGTCTGAGCTTTCAAAAGCTTCACACAAACTCAAAATCAGGCATTGGAATTATCAGAAAGAGTCGGGAATTGATTTAATCTCCAGTAATGATTTCAGCTGGTATGACAATATGCTGGATACCGTTGTTATGCTGAACGCTATCCCAGAGAGATTTCATAATATTACAGATGAAACAGAGCGTTATTTTACAATGGCAAGAGGCAGTAAAGATTGTGTCGCCATGGAAATGACAAAATGGTTTAACACAAATTATCATTACATTGTACCTGAGCTTAGTAGTAAAGATGAATACAGCTTAAATGCAACTAAAATTTTAGACGAATATAAGGAAGCAAAAGAGATCGGCATAAAAACAAAAATAAATATAATAGGACCTGTTACGTTTTTAGCGCTGTCAAAGAGAGCTGATGAAACAGGCGGCACATATCAATTGTTTGATAAGGTTCTTCCGGTATATAAGGAGCTGATAAAACAGATCAGCAAGCTGGATGATAATGTTTATGTTCAGTTTGATGAACCTGTTTTTGTTAAAGATACAAGTTCAAATGAATTAAATCTGTTAAAAAAAGCTTATTCTGAATTAACCGAATGTGCGGACAATGTAAAAATTATAGTTGCAACCTATTTTGAGCATTCAAATGAAGCCACAAATATTTTAATCGATACTCCAATATGGGGGATTGGTTTAGATTTTATATATGGAAAACAAAATCTTGATGGAATTAAAACTCTAAAAGATAAAAAGCTGATTGCCGGAGTCGTCAATGGACGAAATATCTGGGTAAATGATTTTGAAAAAAGCATATTGCTGTTAAATAAAATCTCAGACAAGGTCAACAGGGAAAACATAATCGTATCAAGCAGTTGTTCACTTCTGCATGTGCCATATTCTCTTAAATACGAAGATAATTTAGATGATGATTTAAAAACCTGGTTATCGTTTGCCATGGAAAAACTTGAAGAAGTTAATTTGATTTCCAAACTTTTTCAAGGTGTAGAATTATGTGAAGAAGATAAACAAAAAGTAACTGCCAACAAAGATGTGATTGAAAAGAAAAGAGTTTCGACAAAAATTCACAACAACGCTGTCCAGTCCAGATTGAAAAATCTTCTAAAAAAGGAAAGAACCGATAAGTTTGAAGACAGAATAAAAGCTCAGAAAGCTGTTTTGAAATATCCTGAGCTGGCTACGACTACAATCGGCAGTTTTCCACAAACACCGGAAATTCGAAAATTAAGAAGAGATTATAAAAATAACAACATCTCAAAAGAATTTTATGAAACCGGAATTAAAGAATATATTGATAATTGTATTGCTTTTCAGGAAGAAATTGGACTTGACGTGTTGGTGCACGGTGAACCTGAGAGGAATGATATGGTCGAGTATTTTGGTGAAATGTTAGATGGATTTGTGTTTACAAAAAACGGATGGGTTCAAAGTTATGGGAGCAGATGTGTAAAACCTCCTGTAATTTACGGAGATGTCAGCAGGCCCGAGCCTATGACTGTTAAATGGATCACATATGCCCAGAGTAAAACTGAAAAGATTGTAAAAGGAATGATTACAGGCCCGGTTACAATTTTAAAATGGTCTTTTGTAAGAGATGATTTGCCGAGAAGTGTTGTTTCAGAGCAGATCTCAGTTGCTTTAAGTGATGAAGTAGCTGATCTTCAAAATGCCGGAATTAAAATCATCCAGATTGATGAAGCAGCATTTAAAGAGGGATATCCTTTAAGAAAGGATAATATTCCTGATTATGAAAAGTGGGCTGTAAGAAGTTTTAAAATCGTTGTCAGCCCGGCTAAAATGGAAACTCAAATACACACGCATATGTGTTACAGCGAGTTTAATGATATCATAAAAACTATAGAAGCAATGGATGCTGATGTTATTTCAATAGAGACCGCCAGAAGCGGAAATGAACTTCTTAAAGTCTTTAAGGCCATTGGCTATAAACAAGAAGTGGGGCCGGGAGTTTATGATATCCATTCTCCAAGAGTCCCTGGAATTGATGAAATAGTTAAACAAATCAATGCGCTGCTTGAAGTGCTTCCCATAAAACAGTTATGGATAAATCCTGATTGTGGTTTAAAAACAAGAAAATGGGAAGAAGTGAAACCAAGTTTAAAAAATATGGTGCTTGCAGTTAAGCAGGTAAGAAAAGCTTTTATAGTTGCAGATGAATGAGAAATTTCTTTTCCATGAATTGAAAAGAAGATTTGCTGAAGCGGTCAGCAGGAATCGAGCTGAAGGGATACTTTTTTCCGGCGGCCTTGATTCCGCCCTTGTGGCTGCTTATGCCAAAAACAGCAAGGCCGTTTCAATTGGACTTGAGTCGTATGGTGAAGATCGGTATTATGCCGACAAGGCGGTGAAATTCCTGGAACTGGACCATTACCACAGGGTCGTGAAAATTGAAGAGGCCATTGCTGTGATTCCGGAAGTT
>JAFCZU010000412.1 GCA_019314185.1 Deltaproteobacteria bacterium
AATAGCGCAGCATGTGTTCGATTTGGGTAAAAAAACAACAAATGACTGATTACGAAAACATATCGGACGAGCAACTGGTTCAAGTTTCGTTGGAGAATCAGGATTGTTTCTATTATTTGATGAAAAGATATGAGCCCGGGATACTGCGTTATATCAGGTGGATAACAAATATCAGCGAGGAGGAATCGAAAGATATATTACAGGAAATATTTATCAAGGTATATCGCAATCTCAACGGTTTTAATCAAAAGTTGAAATTTTCAAGCTGGATTTATCGTATCGCTCATAATGAAATTATTAATCAATACCACAAGAGAAAATCATATTCAGCAATGATCAGTTTGAATATTGAAGATGATGATGTTAATAATATGGCCAGGCTTGTTTGCGATACATTCGATGTTCAGGATGACTATATAGGCAGGGAGAATATTGAAAAGGTAAGGAAGGCGCTAAAAGAACTTCCGGATAAATATCGTGAGATACTTGTCCTTCGTTTTTTGAAGATAAAAGCTATGATGAGATCAGTCATATATTGCGTAAGCCTGCTGGTACTGTCGCAACTCTGATCAACCGTGCAAAATAAAAATTCAGGGAAATAGCCAGGCATCATCACCTTGATAGTATAGTAATTTCCATTTTTTGCTTAATGAATTCGGTGATAGATGAGTAAAAAGTGCCTAAAGTGAGCTAAAGTACCTAAAGTTGTGGTACGCCTTCGGCGTGCTATATATCTTCAGGGCATGGTTATAAGCTCAGATAGAAACAAAAGTGAGCAAAGTTGTGTGGTGAAAAAATAAAATTGGCAGTGCCGAAGGCGCATTCCTTAACTTTAGGCACTTTAATATACTTTAGCTCACTTTAGGCACTCATGTTCGCACCGAAGGTGCGCTAGATGTTTGTAATGATAAAATCATGACCGATCTAAGTAAAGATATACTCCAAAAAATCAAGGAAGATAAGGTGCGTCCATATTCAAAAGGTTGTTTTCTGTTCAGGCGTTCTGTAATAGGGACGTCTGGAAAGGCCGGCTTAGACCCGCAAAGAATCTAAAAATAAAGATCCTTGGAAAAATGAAAGGAGAAAGTCAATTTGTCGCAGATGAAATTCGGCCATGGAAGGGACGAAAAGGTCGAGGCAGGATGCGGCATTTAAGGAATAAAATGTAAAAGTTTGTTGCATATTGCAAGCATTCAAAAAAAGTGAAAGAAAAATTGCCGCAAGCTTGTATTAGTAATTGAAAGGTAGATGGCGTCGTAAAAAGCCCCACCTACTGCGTTGTAGCAGTTTTTCAGACCCTCGACATACGTACATGTATGCCTTCGGCCCTGAAAAACTACTACGCCTTGTATATGAACCTTTTTACTTAGCCATCTATAATTAAATTTGTGACTTTTTACGAGTTTGTCAAAGATTAGGTCGATAAAATATCTCAATAGAACAGGGAGGATGGAAAAATGAAAAGTATATTTAAAGCAGCAGTTCTGAGTTTAGGTTTACTGACGGCTGTTTCATTTGCATATGCCGGCAGCGGCAAAGGTGTTAAAGATGGAACTGGTCCAAAAAATACAGCAGCCCAAAGAGGGCCTAATTATGTGGATCAAAATGGGGATGGAATTTGTGATAATGTTGGCGCCAGGGTTGATAGCGGCTACAGACCCGGCTACAGGTGCGGCAAGGGCTACGGCGCCGGCAAACAAGCCAGAGGTAAAGGCTTATGCAGAGGGCTCAGGGATGGAAAGGGTTCTATTAACAGGGCAGGTGTTGCAAAGCCTAACTATGTGGATGCGGATGGGGACGGAATTTGTGATAATTTCCAAAGTAAATAGTCTTTAATGAAAGAAGCAGCCTTGTCATGAGTTATGGCAAGGCTGCTTTCAAATAACTAAAAGGCTATGAACGTCGAACATATTAAAAGATGAACGTCCAACATCGAACATCGAACGTCGAACGTTGAATAATGATGTCGCTTCGCTCTTCAAATTATTTTAAAATCGAATAAAAAACAAATATCCAATATCACACATATTAAAAGACGAACGTCCAACATTCAACATTGAACCACGCCTTGGCGTAGATGAAATCGGTGAGTTTATGCTGAGTGACCGAAGTGCTCCGCCAGTTTATAAATTGGTAGAATACCTTATTCAAAATTCGATGTTGAACGTTCGATGTTCAATGTTCATCTTTTTTCAGTCTATGAAAGAAGCACCCCCTCAATAAAAGGATCAATTCCTCCATCCAGAACATTGTTTACATTGCCGACTTCAAGGTTTATTCTGTGATCTTTGACCATTTGATAAGGATGCAGGACATACGATCTGATCTGGCTGCCAAAGCCAATTTCATCTTTGCCGTCGTGTATTTCTTGTAATTTTTCATCCTGCTTTTGCTTTTCAAGCTGGTAAAGCCTGGATTTAAGCACCTTCATTGCCATTTCTTTGTTTCTGTGCTGGGATTTTTCCTGCTGGCACTGAACAACTATTCTGCTTGGGAGATGAGTAATGCGAATTGCGCTGCTTGTTTTGTTAACATGTTGTCCTCCGGCTCCACTGGCCCTAAAAACATCAATGCGCAGATCTTTATCATCAATTTCGACAACTATTTCTTTGTTCAGCTCAGGATAGACAAAGACGGAAGCAAAGGAAGTATGCCGCTTGCCGCTTGCATTAAAAGGTGAAATTCTTACCAGGCGGTGTACGCCTTTTTCAGTCTTTAAGTACCCGTAAGCATATTCTCCGCTTGCTGTGAAAGTAACACTTTTAATCCCCGCTTCATCGCCGGGCTGGAAATCAATTATTTTAATCTGATAACCTTTACGGTCGCTCCATCTTGTGTACATCCTAAAGAGCATTTCTGCCCAGTCCTGGGCATCTGTGCCACCTGCGCCGGCATTTATGGAAACAATCGCATTATTTTGGTCATCTACGCCGTCAAGCATAAGGTCAAGTGAAAAATCATGTATTTTTTTGTCAATGGCCTGAACTTGACCGGCTGCCTCTTCGATTACATCAGTATCTGATTCTTCCAGAGCAAGGTCGAGTAGTATTTTGCTTTCTTCTAAATCATTATAAAGATCTTTCCAGGTTTTGGTTTTACCTGAAATTAAACTACGTTCTTTTAATATATCCCTGGTTTCTTCAGGGTTGTCCCAGAATTCTTTTTTTGCGATTAATTGTTCGATTTCCTTTAATCTTTTTTCTTTGCCGGCAAGGTCAAAGACAACCTTTCAATTGTCCTAATTTCAGGAAAAGCTCATTGATGGTTTGATTAAGTTCTATAGACATATTGTTACCTCCATGTTTAAAGTTCACAGTTCACAGTTCACGGTTCACGGTTCAAGGGTTCAA